>CACXSS010000306.1 GCA_902770245.1 uncultured Planctomycetota bacterium
CAAAACGGAACTGCGTTTGGACGGGTGAACCAGCACAGCCAGAGCCTCTACCCTGCCCCGTCGGCGGGCGGAAAGCGCGTTTCTCATGCCGGACTCGATGCGGCAGTACTGCTTGGACGCGGAAGACGCGTCGTCAGCGTCGCCGGTTTGGTCGGTCGTCAGGAAGAACGTCCAGTCTACCGGGTTGACCTTTTTCAAGCTCCCGTCGTTCTCGTTGTATCGAATCATCGGATAGAACAGGCGGTCTTTTTCAATCTGGAACAGGTTTTCCGACGGCGTTTTAAGCAGCCCGCCGCGCATACGCAAAACGACTTCGTCTTTTTCGACCGTATCAATTTTCCCGATGGGAGCAAACCCGTCGCGAAGGGCGTCAAAAACGGACTGCGCCAGAGAGCTTGTCAAGCCGCACTGACGGTCAATAACGCCGTTGACGTAACGCAGCCGGACGTCGAAGTCACAGACCTGAATCGTCCAGCCGTTGTCCTGAGCGCGAATGGCAAGCAAAAGAACCTTGTCCAGCTTGCTCATCCCGGTTTTGTAGACGTCGTCTGCTGTAACGGCGTCTAAATTGGCAAGTATGATCTTTGCCAGCGGCGCCGGCGCAGGGTCGATTGCCGTTTGCCAGAACCCGCCGACGCGGTTGTCGAGCAGGTTTTGAACGTCGGAAAGAAGCTGTTTTTGCGCGGCGTCCGTTGACAGCGCCCCGGAGGGATCGTCAAAGGCGTAATAGATTTGAACGTTGTACGGCGTCATTTCCCACATGAGTTGGGCGAACGCGGCAGACGTTGAAAACGCAGTGCAAAACAAAGCGGCAAGAGTAAATATCAGTTTACGCATATTTATTTGTTGGCTGGTTGTTCTTCGTTGTTTATCCATTCTTCAATACGCTCGTACAGCGACGTCGGATAGACGTCTTCCGCCTCAATCGTTCCCTGTAAATGGGGATTGACGCCGAAATAGTCTCGAATCTGCCACAGCGGGATAACCGCAGTGTCGTCAAAGGACAATTGATGAAGTCGGCGAAGCGTCTGCCCGATAAGCGTCCAGTCGGTTGCCCCGTCCAGCTCGCGCAGCCCTTGAGCGATGTGCGTTGAGCATTTGCCCGACGGTCCCTGATCGCCTAAAATTCGCTGAGCGTCTACAATCGGCTCGAACATGGAAAGCTCGACGTACAGCAGGTCAATTTTATCGGACATCTCCACCGGTTCGCCCGGCGCGAATTCATACAGTTCAACTTCGATTCCAATGGCTTTGTACTGACGAGCGATAATCTGACAGGCGATTCGCGCCGTTTCGTGCGGCGGATAGCCTAGGACAAATTTCTGCTCGAATAAATCCTTCTTCTTTTTCTTCTTTTGATCCGGCTTCTGCTCGGTCTTGGAACTGTCAGCGTCGGCGTCTGTCTGTGACGGTTCCGCTGCCGGCGTTTGAGCCTGCGGTTCCTTTTCGGGTTCCTCAGCCGGTTCCGGGGTTTGAGCGGGCAGCGGCTTTCCCGCCTTTTTGGCGTCGGCTTCCGCTTGTTTCTTTTTGGCTTTGTCGATTTGCATCATGGCGGACTGCGTTAAGACAAACGCCAGATGCGGGTTGTACGGACGCGGTTTGATGTTGACGTCGTAGGCGTAGCTGAGTGCGTCGCCGCTTTCAATACCGGGCGAGAACGGACCGCTGATGACGCGGCAGCCGATTCGTTCGTTTTCTCCAATGAGATGGCGCAAAATGCCTTCCCGGTTCAAGGCGTAAACCAGCGCGCGACGATACGTGCGGTTGGACAGCAGCAGTTTACTGCGGTTGGGAACCAGACAATGCACCAGCGGCATGGAGTACGGGTAGGCGTGAATGTTTTTGTTGTCGATTGCGGCGGGCACGTCCCACGGGTTGATTCTGTCCAGAGCGATAATCTTGCCGCTTTCCAAATCTTTGAGCGCCTGGCGTCCGTTGCCGTAATAGACTTCCGTAATCATTCGCGGCTGACGTTCCTGAGCGGCGAAATAGTTCTCGTTGAACAGGTACAGCTTCATTTTCGCGCCGACTTTCTCCTGATTCGGCAGATCGGCGGGCAAGTACGGACCGTTAGCGCCTGCGTCCGTTTCCGTACCCGTCAAACCGGAAGAATAGCACAGCACCGGCGTTTGTAACAACGCCAGCGGGCAGACGTACGGTCGGTTAAGCTGGATAGCCGCGCTGAGCGGAGACGTCGTTCCCGCCGACTGGAACAGCGACGCCCAGGCGGGAGAGTACGTTTCCGACTGCGGGTTGGACATTTCCAGCGCCGCGGCGGCGATATCCGCTCCGCTGAGACGCAAATCGTCTCCGCCGGTTCGCGACGCCCAGCGCAGATTGTCGTGAAGTTCAAACGTCAGCCGCCGTCCCAAGTCCTGAATCATCACAGACCCCAGCGGGGATTCGTACGTTCCCCCTTCCGGACCCGGTCCCTTGAACTCGGTCATGAGTCGATACATCAGTCTGCGGCTGCGGTACGACGCCCAGTCGTTGATCGCCACGTTGACGCAGTCCGTACAGGGCATTGTAACGCCAACCTGAATGGCAGGATATTTTGTTTTGAGGGTTTCGAGAATCTCCTTGCCGTTTTTGACGCCCTCGCAGGACGGCCAGATTTGCTTCATGCGCTCGCCAGCCAGAGCGGCTGTAACTTTGTCGTTACTCTGCCAGGCGGCGGTCGCCTCGTCACACGCTTTTTGACAGGCGCTGACAAACATCTGACGAAGCTCCAGCCCCGTCGCGTTTTTCGGGTATCGGGAAGTCAGGTTGTCCATCATCGCCCGGGCGGACACGTAATCTTCCGCGTTCCAGTATTCCATCGTCAACCGCTTGATAATCCCCGCCATGAGCTTTTCCGCTTTGGCGCTTTTGGGATACTTGTCGTAGATTTCAAACAGACGCGCCAGACCAACGTCGAGTTTTTTCTCTTTGATAAAATAGACGGCTTCGTCGTAATACAGCTGTTCCAGCGTGAGGTCGATTTGCTTGCAGGACGGGTACTCGTCCATGAGGAACTTGATATAAACAAACGATTCCTCGAACTTGCCCTGACTGCTCAATTCCATTGCTTTGTCGGCAATCATGTCTTCAAAGAAACGGAACTTTTCGACAGCCAGCCAAACGAGCGTGTACGGCGTTTCCGGTTCAACAATCAGCCGAATCGGCAGCGGTTTTTTACGTATCGGGTCTTCTTTTGCCGGGGTCGATCTGAACGGCAGCGGCTTGACTTTAAGAACGGCGTGTTCAAACCGGTCGATTAACGTGATTTCGTCAAACGGTTCCTGCTGATACAGCGGCAAGGGCTTGGCTTCTTCTTCCTCCGCGGAATCGGAAAGCAGCTCGACTGCCGGCGCGGCGCCGTCTGCGGGGGCTGGCTGACCCGGCTGGTTCGCCTTGGGCTGATCGGCGGGCTGTTCCGGTTTGTTAGCCGCAGGCAGTTCTGGCGCGCCGGGTACGTTAAATCCCTGCGATTGCAAAAAGCGTACGAAGTACAGACGCTTTTCTTCCGGCGTGTTTCCCGGCAAGGCGTACAGTTCCGTAATCGTATTGGGATCAACCGTCATAATCATTTTTGCCAGCTGCTCTTTTTGCT
>CACXSS010000307.1 GCA_902770245.1 uncultured Planctomycetota bacterium
GAGGAGGAGGCCACGGAACTTCTTAAAAAAGAGAAGGTCACGATTCTGGCGCAGTTCCACATGGGACAGGCATCCGCTACTGCATGGGGATGCGATCTGACCTATGATTATGTCAAGATCAACGCGGATTACAGGAGCTGATTTTTCAGGCCATTTGACGTTACTGTTCGCGCTCCACTGAATTTGAGATGTATTTGCGTGCTTTTCAACTCGAAAACCCGAGTGCGGCAACCATTTGACGAAACCCGCGTTCAACGATATATGTCTCTTCTGAAGAGACCAAAAACCAAGAGGAAGGAAAACAAAAGAAGATGGAACCCTATCTGAATAAGGAACAGACAGAAGCGCAGCAGAAGGCGCAGGTGCTGATCGAGGCGCTCCCCTATATACAGAAATTCAACCGCAAGATCATCGTTGTCAAGTATGGCGGCAGCGCCATGAGCGATGAAGAGCTGCAGCGCAGTGTTATTCAGGATGTCACCCTGCTCAAGCTCGTCGGTTTCAAGCCCATTATCGTGCACGGAGGCGGCAAGGCTATCAGCAGCTGGGTCAAGAAGAGCGGCAAGGAAGCAAAATTTATCAACGGCCTGCGCGTCACGGACGCCGAGACCTGTGAGATCGCAGAGATGGTCCTGGGCAGCGTGTCCAAAAAGCTCGTCTCCATGGTGGAAGAACTGGGGATCCGGGCCATCGGGATCAGCGGCAAGGACGGAAATCTCCTTCATGTCCAGAAAAAATACGCGGATGGACAGGATATCGGTTTTGTGGGAGAAGTCACTGACGTTGACCCCAAGATCCTGTTTGACATGCTGGAAAATGATTATCTGCCCATCGTCGCGCCCCTGGGAATGGACGATGATTTCAACACCTATAACATCAACGCCGACGAAGCGGCGAAGCAGTTGGAAGAGGCTTTGGCGGTTATCGCTACTACAGACGACGTCTTTGCAACCAAAGAGCGCAAAGTCAAACAGGCGCGCGCCAAACTTCGTCTGGCTCCCCGCAAATAGCGGCGTTTGTAAACTATAGAAATACAATAAACCGAATCCAAGCGATTCGGTTTATTTTTTTATCGGGGAAGCCGGCTCGCGGCAGTCCCCTGCCGCCCCCGTAGGTGTGAGCAGGTCAGCCCGGACACGGATTTTACGGATTAAACGGATTTTCGCTGATTGGTTACTGGATGTTCGAAGGGTGAAATACCGTATTGCGTAGCCGAAAACGCCATCTGGATGTAGCCCGTCCTCGGGCTACGACTTGACGGCTTTGCCGTCAAGGAAAGCGGAAGCCTCCAAAAATCTCTTTCGCAGGAAAGCTCGCTTGAACAGCTGGTTCGCGGCTGTATCAGCCGCATTCATTCTAACACCGAAGGGGTTACATTTCTATAACCGGCGGTTTTTAACCTCCGGGGAAGGAGACGACAACAAAACAAAAAATCGACAAATACTCTTTTCTTTCCCTCCCGGCGCCTGTGGCGCCGGGAGGGAAAGAAAAGGACTGACTCGATTAGGGGGGCGAGGTAGGCTTCGTAGTCCGTAGACTAAAGTCGACGGTTATAGAAATGGCGTCCATTCTGGACGCGATGAACGTTCCAGCTTTTTATTACTTTAAAATCTACCCGCTGAAAACCAACGATAAGCCCGGATCGCGGCTGATTCAGCCGCCAAAGAAAATGAAAATAAATTTTGGGTTTTCGTTGTAACAATCGATCGGCTCGTATGTTGACGCTTTTTCTAATTCATGCAGGACTGTCTGTGATGTAACAGGATGCTATGCAATAATTAATAATTCACGTCTTTTTTTATAAAAACGCGTATTGTCAGCGCTTGACATATCTGTCATGTATATTATACTACATATAGCGTTATTAACGTAACGTTCTATTGAACGCCAAACAAATTCTGTTACAAGGAGACATCATGAGTTTCGATTACAACCCCCTGCAGCAAAACAATCCTGAATTCGACCAACAAGCTGGATTTCAAACGTTCACCGCTTTCAACGAGGAGAAATCTAAAAAGCCGCCAGTTCCATTAGAAGACGTGGCGCTAGGCGTGAGTTACTATTTTGGCGCGATTAAGACAGCAATCTTGACGTTTTTGGCTGGAGTAGCGCTTGTTATTGTTTATGTTTTAATTGCTGGCGCTATTTTTAATCACTCTCCTTCTTTTCAGGAAGAAAAATATACGACGCTTGTTGGAGTGTTCACATTGCTTATTATGGTAATAGTATCTCCTATTTTGGTTAAATCCATGTCATGCTTTTGCAGGACGCCGTCTATAATTTATCGCAGCGCCAAATCCACAGTTATTATTTCATGGGCGCTCTGGATTATTGCTTTTGTCATGATGATTTTAAACGGTTCGAATGCAAACGATCAGGAATTCCCTGTTTTAAACGTTATCTCCTGTATAATGTTTGGCGTTAGCGCGTATCTGTTTATGAGTTTTATAAGCTCTATCGGAAAATTCTGTCTGCCGAAAAAAAATGGTTGTACAGCAGCTATCGTTTTAATAATGATTTATTATGTGATATCAGTTTTTAGCGTATTAAACGCCGGTTCCCATCCCGAAAACCTAAATTCAGCGCCGCTTTCTGAAGAAGCTAATTCAGCGTCAGGGTTAACGAGTTTAGGGAGTTTGCTTTGTCTAATTGGCGGGATAATGTACTTGTCGTACATTGAAAAACTGAATAAGTTCTTTAGGACTAAAATTGATATTAACAAGTTAAAAAAAGAAAACTCTAAAAATTCAACCTATTCCAATTTCTTTATTGCTTTGGTTGTTTTTTCAGCTTTTGGTTTGATTGGATACATTAGCGCTGTTATTCCAAATATGAAAAGCGGCATAAACAATGTTAAAGTTCAACAGACTATAGATGATTATGGCAAAATTGAAATGACTGCTCTTGCTGATTGGAACTCAATGTTTTCACAACACAGCAATCAGAATATTTCTGATGAACAATTTGACAATTGGATTATCAATACCCACGTGCCTGCATGGGAAGAGGCGTTGAGCGTATTAGACCAAGCCAGCGAGATTGACGCTGATCCTGCAATTGATACGCTCAAAAAGATTGCCCAGGATAGAATTGCATACTGCCAAGGTTTTCATGATGCGTTTCAACAACATTCAGAAGAGTTGTATTTTAAGGCGTTTCAAGACTTTCAACGAGTGGATTTGAAGGCTACAAAATTTATGTATGCGAAAACGTCTGTTCCTAAAGACGTAGCGCAGCAGGCTCTTCTTAAATCCGTTGTTGCAGATGACGTACAAATGGCAAAGTGGGCTATCTCTAACGGGGCAGACGTTAATCAAGACATCAATGGCATTAAACCTCTGAAGGTCGCACAGGATTATAAATTTCAGGACATGATAGAGTTCCTTAAAGAGAATGGCGCGACAGAATAATTCATGTGAATACGCCAGAAGGAAATTAAACGCATGAAGAATATTAGAAGATAGTATTCCGTGGGTTGAAACCCCATAGGTATCAACTTAAGAGGAAGTAATTATTGTTTGTGATAATTGTTTTTTATTGAGTCGGTCGTACAATAAAGGGTCTGTTATTCGTGT
>CACXSS010000308.1 GCA_902770245.1 uncultured Planctomycetota bacterium
ACAAGGGAAAAGTCGCATTGCATTCCCTTCAAATATTCAAGAATGGATTTTAAGATTAATGATTTCTTGGATGCTCGTATCCATCGAGCCGCTTTAATTTCTGTTTCTCCAATCTCCTTTACTGAATCAAATTTTACTTGAATATAAGACAAAATGGATGCTTCCTTGGTTTGAGGTATGGAAACAGCTGCTAACGCAAAATACTTTTGTGTAGAATCTACAAGATTATTACCTGTGTCTGCAATTGCCTTAATGTGGGCATTCATAAGATTTACAGATTTATCATTTCCAGGATTTTCAATAGAAACCAGTGCAATACGGCAGTTTTTATTGTCTGGAAGTATTTTTGCTCCGATTCTATCCAGGAAACCATAGAATACAATAACGCTCGAAAACCAGAGAGCAAAAGCCGACGCCCAGAGAATGTTTCCGTAAGAAGCGTTAATGAAGTAAATGGCAGCGCCAGTAACGAAAAAAGCAATAGCAAACAGAAGCCAGGACGCGTTGAGAAAGCGTCGAGCGTTTGGGCAAACGCTATCAGGCGTTTTGTACAGCTTAACCATCGATTTGTATGCCGGAATACATAAACATATCCCGTAAAACGCGAAAATCGCCAGGTAAATCCCAATAAAAACAAATCGACTCCATTGGAGTAACTGTTCAGGAGACATCTGTTCCAGAAACAATATATCTGGAAAAAGCGTTCCTAACGATGTCGAAGTTTTCGACAAACTGATAGGCTCCGTTATAGGTTGCGGTGAAAAAAGAATTATTCCTGCGATTATAATAAATGCAGTCAGAGTTGGATAACAAAACAAAAGCAAACCGCATATTACTATAAGCGCAACATAGACGAGTCTTGACAGACGCATGTACCGCCTATTAAGGATTATCCCTTGGCACACATCCTCCACATCGTTGAATACCAGCGGTTGAATCGGCTCGCCGATTTCAAAATTATTGGAATTTGGACTGCCGTTTTCGCAACTGTTTTCGCTGTCGTCCATTAGGATTTTTTGAATGTTTAAAAAACGTTGACTCTAATATAATCTGGTTAAATTTATCTCTCGTTACCAAGATAAGAATGATTATACTGTTAAGGCAGCCGCCGTCTAGTAGGGCGCTTATGAACAGTTTTTTTTGATAATCTCCACGGTCTTGTCAGCGGCGCCGGTTTGAGACAAGACCAGATTTTTAGCGCGGGCGCCCAGGTCTTCTCGCAAGGCGGGGTCGGTAAGGCATTTTTCGACGAAGTGTAACATTTCCTGCTCGTCTTTGACGACAACGGCGGCGTTGGCGCCAAGCAACAGCGCGACGACGTCCCGGAAGTTGGTTGTATTGGGACCGAAAGAAACCGCAGCGCCGTATCCCGCCGGTTCGATCATGTTCTGTCCGCCGCGGCTGCCCATGCTTCCGCCAACGAACGCGATTTGCGCCGTTCCCCACCACGCGCCCAGTTCGCCGACCGTGTCAACCAGAAGGATTCTGCAGCGTTTTGAGTCGTTAGCGTTTTCCCCGCCCTGCTCTGTCAGCTCGGTTCGACGTATAAAATCTGCGCCTTTGCTTTCCAACATTTTTGCGACGGCGTCAAAGCGTTCTGGATGTCGCGGGACGAGTATCAGCTTGAGGTTTTCAAATTGAGAACGATATTGTTCAAAGACGTTGAGAGCCATTTCCTCTTCCGGGTCTTGCGTACTGCCAGCCAGAAAGACGACGTCGGCGTCTGTTACGCCTTCCCAGAACGCGCCGGTTTTGCTCGTTCCGGTCAGAGAGCGAACCCGTGTGACAGCTGGAATGGCGCGGTCGGTTTTCGCGCCGTCAAATTTAATCGATCCGACTGTTTCGACGCGGTCGGCGGGAACGCCCAGTTCAATAAACCGCTGGGAATAGACGTCGCTTTGAGAAACGACTTTGTCAACGCGCTGGAACGCCGGTCGTAAAAAGCAGGAAAAGCGTCGATAGGAAGGAAAACTCTTGTCGCTGATTCTGCCGTTAAAGACGATGACTTTCACGCCGTTCTTTTTCGCCAGCCGGGTCATGTTAGGCCAGACTTCCAGTTCCGCCAAAATCAAAGCGGTTGGGCGAATTCTCTTTAGCGCGGTATTCACCGCCCAGGTAAAGTCGAGAGGATAATAGAAAACCGTATGGTTGGGAAACCGCTTTTTGGCGACTTCCATTCCGGTTTTGGTTGTTGTGGAAATGACGCACCGAACCCCGGGAATCGCCTGTTCCAGCCGGGAAACCAACATCGGCAGCAGGTTGACTTCCCCGACGCTGACAGCGTGCAGCCACAGCGTCGTCGCGTCGGGGTTGTCCGACAGAATCGGAACTCGACCGAAAACCTTCTCCCCCCAGCCTTCCCGATATCGACCGGTTGTCAGGGCGCGAAAGATCAGCCACGGCGACGCCAAAAGCAGAGCCAGCAGATAGAGAACATCTAAAACCATCTATTCGCAGTGGTAGCGTTAGTTAGGAGTGAGGAGTGAGGAGTGAGGAGTGAGGAGTTATTGAGGCGCTTCGCGCCAATTCCGCATTCCGAATTCCTAAATCCGCATTACTGCAGCGTTGCCGCCAGCTGTTCCATCGGCAGTCCGACGACGTTGCTTTCTGACCCTTCAATAATATGAAGCCAATCGTTTCCGTCCTGATAGCCGAAACCGCCAGCTTTGCCTTTCCATTTTTTGGTGGCGATGTATTCGTCAATCTCTTCGTCTGAAACGTTGTCCATTTTCAGCTGGGTTTTGGAGATTCGCGTTTTGAGAATTCCGCCTTGAAGAATGCACAGACAGCTGATAACCGTATGTTCTTTTCCACGAAGGGTTTGAAGCATCCGTTTGGCGTCCTCGGCGTCCTTGGGCTTTCCGAAGACTTCGTCGCGGATAATCTCTCCGCCGTAGACTTCGTCCTTAAACCGGAGCGGGACGACCGCGACGGTGTCGCACCCGACGATTGTGGGCGTACATTGCGGATCTTCAGCTCGTTTGGCGGCGTAAACGTTGAGAACTTTCGCTTGAGCCATTCTCATGGCGTACTGAAGCGCCGTCTCGTTTTTACGTCGCGGCGTTTCAACTTTTTCGTCCGGGTGAACGGCTTCAAATTTATACCCGGCGGCGGTAAGCATTTTCTTTCGCCGCGGGGAACGACTTGCCAAAATAAAAGGCTGTGGCATAACTAAGGTCTTCCTGTAGTTGTACAAAGTGGACGCCGGGAAGTTGGGGGATTTTTCCCCGTCAAAAAAAACTTGCGGCGCTTGCTTGATTTTTTATCGAAATATGTAATAATATAGTAGGCTGTAAGCAGTTTGTTTGTATTTAGAGTTTCCATCTCGCTGTTGACAGCTCACCTGCCTTTAGAAGTTATTATACCAAGAAAGATTTTAAAATCAATGGATATTATTAAAATTGAGCCACAATTTGGCGACACGGACATGTGGCAGCACATTCATTACGCCGCAATCATTCGTTGGTTCGAACGCGGACGAATGCATTTTTACAAGATTTTCAACCCGGACTGCTCCGCCGACAAGTGGAATTTGATTCTGGCGCATACGGAATGCGACTACTTCGGCGAA
>CACXSS010000309.1 GCA_902770245.1 uncultured Planctomycetota bacterium
TGGGGCGGTAAAATTAAAAAAACGATCCATTTCAAAAGGCGCCGAAAGACGATGCTGAACGCTAAATACCATATAATTAGATAGATAATATTGTAAATTGCTTCTATCGCCAAAGCCAAAAAAAATCCCGCCCAACCGTTGTCGCCTGTTGGCGCAATGAAAAACAGGATCAACGGTCCCAATGTTCCCCATAAAACGAGCAGCGAATATCTATAAAAAAACTCGCCGATAATGTTCTCTTTATTAAAAGGGATATCCCAAAAAGAATGTCCTGTCGAATCGTTATTATCTTCCGTTTCTGAATTATTCGTTGAGCAGCTTTTTTTTCGTGAAACCCGTTTTATAAATATCCTGCGATATAAAGATTGCAATAAAACGGTCAAAACAATAGTGGGAATTATAATTAAACTTACAATCACAGAAACGGTATAAAAAGCTAAAATAAGATTCTTTATGGTTTTATAATTTGATACATCAATCAAATCTCTTGTTATGTAACAAAAGTCAAATATGTAACAAAAGTCAAACATCAAAGCCGCGGTAAATAACAATATTGAACCCACAAGCATCATTCTCATGAAAATGTCCATATAATCAACGCAAGCGCTTTTGAAATTTTGAAAAGCTCTGTCTTTCTGTGCAAAACAGCAGATTACGATAAAAGCGTAAACCGCGTACCCTATTTCAATGTACATTGTGAATTTCCCATATATATCCCAGTTGATTTCTTTGTCACCAGGCGCACAAAAGCAGCGGCTCAGCGGACAGAAATCAAAACTGCATAACAGAAGGTACAACAGTAAAATTACAAAACCGCCTGCAAGACTGATAAGCAGAGACATTTTAGCGTCTTTGTTTTTATTTCGGGCTTTGTTTGACATAATCAAATTGTCTCCGAGGTTATAAGGCTGGTTTGATAACTGAAAAACTGAACGTATAAAAATGGTTTTCTATGGGCGACAAATCATCGACATTATAATCACTCATTTATATGATATACAAAAAACAGAAAACGTCAATAGTGTATAGGCTTTGACTAATATGATATGTTCAAATATGGGCGCTTGGAATAAGAAAAGAGAACGCAGAGAACGCAGAATATCCGCAGAATACGCAGACGGGCTGGGAATGTGGCGACGACGCCAACTACGTTGTCTACGCCACGATTCCCGCCCGATTTTTAAAATATTTTAATTTATTTGCAATCGAACATCGTGTCATAGCCCGAGAATCGGGCGTAGATGACACATGTTTGATTGCTTCTGCGCTCTCTGCGAGGAGTCTGCGTACTCTGCGTTTGCGTACTCTGCGTTCAAAAATAAAAACTATCTATCTTCGCAACCCCCAATTTATCGTACTCGACTAATATCCCAGCGCTGCGCCAACAAAAAACGCCGATCCGTTTCCGGAATCGGCGCTTTTCGCTTTCAAGGTTGAATCAATTCGTTTCGTTTGGATACTAGAACTCCGGTTTGAGTTCAACGTCCAGTTCCTGATCGTCTTCGGCGTCGTCGCCGTCGATCCAGGACAGGTCGTCAAAGAGCGAATCCGCGGTTTCCTGCTTCGTCGCCAGGTTGAAGGCGAACTCATCCGCAGAGAAGCTGTCCAGAATCGGAGCGTCGTCTTCCACTACGGCAAAGACGCTGTCGCGGTTGGCGGTAACGATTCTGTCGAGTTCTTCGTAAACCTTCGTTTCCAGGGTCTTCGTCCATTGAGCCTGCTCAACGATTCCAGACGCGATTTCCGGCTGGAACGTTTCGGCGCTTTGCGTTCCGGTCATGGCGGAACCGGCAAAGGTCAGGTAGACGTTGTTGTTTTGAGCGTACTCATACGCGCCGTTGACAACGCTGGCGTCGAAGTCGGAAACTTCTTTGCGTTCGCCCGGATTGATGGTCTCGTACATCAAGTCGGAGGCGTCCGCAGCGTGCGAGCCGTCAAAGTTGGCGCCCTTGGCAACTTTCGTGAACGCGCTGTACTGATCGGTGAACCCGAGGACGTGCCCAACTTCGTGCAGGATAACCGTGTACAGGTCGTACTTGCCTTCGAGGACTTCGTCGGTGTTGATTGACCAGTACAGACCAGCCGCGTCGGTGTCGAGAACGATAACGCCAGTCAGCGGTCGTCCGTCGTCCGCCAAGCTGACGATGTAGGATTCGCCCAGCTGGGTGTCGGAGTAATCCTTTACCTTGATCTGAATGTTGACGTCCAGATCGGTTCCGAGCTTGGCTTCCCATTCGCCAACCGCCTGATTGAGCAGTTTCGCCAGGTCAGCGTCGCCTTCGCCCTGAATGGTCGCGCCGATGTACTGCTTAAGGAACCCTTCGGAGAAGTTAACCGCCTTGCCGTTGGCGCGGGTAACGCCGTAGTTGGTGGCGAATTCCACGAAGTCGCTGGCGTCGATGGAGCCGGACTTGTTGAAGTCCAAAGCCCACGCCAGAGCGTCGTTGCTGGCAAGCGTGTCAGTTCCGTAATAAGTCGCGAAGCTGACGAAGTCGCTCACGTCGATCACGCCGTCGTCGTTGGCGTCGTAGACGACCGCCGCCGCACGAGTTCCAACAGAAACGTTGGTGTTGACGGCAATCTGTTCTTCTGCGCCGTTGAACAGCTGAATCTTGTCCAGCGACAGACCCAGGTCAACCGTTCCAACTGTATTGGCAGCCAAGCCGTCGTCTCCCAGAGATTCAAACTTGACGCGTCCGAGCAGAACGAATCCGTCTTCCGCTGTAACAGTATCCTTGAGGCGTCCGCTGATTTGAACCGCGTTGTTTTCGACGTCAATCTGGAATCCGCCGTCAAAGACGTTTTCCATGGCGATGAAGTCGGTCGCGGTAAACAGGTCGCCGTAATTGAGCGTGAAGGAAACGTTTCCAGCAACGTCGGCATCCTGCGTGTTGAGGTACAGGTCAACGTAATGGGACTGCCATTCGTGAATCCAGCTTTCCGATTCAGGAAGAGCGGCTGCCGAGTCGGCTTCGTCCGCGGTCGAAACGACCATATAAACGCCTGTTCCTTCGACAACGGTCTGATTGGCGCCTTGCGTGCCGTACAGGGCCGGGTTCGGGTTGCAGGTATCCGCCCAGCCGGTAAGGTACTGTTCCGTATTGAGAACGGTTCTGCCGGCTTCGCCCATGTCGCGCATGGCGGAAGAGAAGCTGATGGTAACCGTTGGGGTTGTCGTGAACGACGAAGTGTATTTGTACGTCAGCGAAGCCAGGTACGAGTACGCGTTTTCGTAGATGTTTCCATCCGACGTCGAAATGTTCAAAATGCCGAGCTGAACGGCGGAATGATCTTCATTCCATTCGCCCATTTCCATAATGGTTCCCAGCGACGTCGACATGTTCGTCAGGTCTGCGACCGGCGCGCCGAAGTCTACTTCAAACAGGAACATAAACATCGGGTTGTTCAGTCCTTCCTGATTCCAGGAGTCGGACGCGTACAGATACAGGTTGTGCGCGGCGCCGTATTCCAAATCCAGCGTTGACTTGGCAATGGAAGCGGTCGCACGTTCCATGACTTCGTAACGGTCGCGCGCTCTGGAAGGTCTGACGTTGGTCGTCATTCCATCAATGTCGACTTTGCTCATATCCCAGTACCACTGAGCGTCATCGTCGTCAGTAACGGGGTTGCCGTTGTTGTAGACCGGATAATCGTTGGGGGTCAGCGTCCAGTATTCTTCATCGCAGTAATCCAGTTCCCAGTACAGCAGAGCGCCCGTCGAATCTGTAATCTGCGTGTCGACATCGGTCTTGAGGTGATCGTTCATTGCCGCCAGGTCGTCGCTGAACCATTCGGCGCGAGCGATGGACGCCGGAGAGCCGCCGTCGTCGAGTATGGCTGCTCCTGCCTGATCGGTAACGAAGTACTGAATGTCAACCGTCGTCGGCGAATCGTACGCGTTGAGGATGGTAACCGGAATGGTAACGCTGTCAGAGCCGTTGGAAACCGTAACGCTGCCGTCCAGGTCGATAGCTGGCGTATACGGCGCGATTTGCATCGTCAGTTTGCCGTCTTCTGTAACAGTAGCGATTACCGGATAGTTTGCTGCCGTTGCTTCCCCGGCAATCATCTTCGGATAGGTTGTATCAAAGCCGGTTGTATCTTCCGGAGCTTCAACGCTTGTCAAGCCGGACTTGGTTGTATCCCAGTACTGTCCACTCTGCTTGACGCCGTCAACGTAAACCGGATATTCGTTCGGTTCCGTCGTCCAGAAGCTGGAAGCGGCGGCGCCGTCTGGAATCTGCCAGTAAACCGGTCGGCTGTGTTCGCCCGTTTCCTGTGCGTCGTCGCCGGCGGAGAAGTTGGGCGTAACCGTATACGGACCTTCGCCGATAATGGTTGCCACGTCAAGCGGAGAATCCGTCGTGGAAACCGTGTTGTTGGCAAAGTCCACGTAAAGCGGATTGGTCGCTGTCGCAGCGCGCGTTTCAGACAAATGAAGTCCAACGCTGGCAACGGCGGCAAGTTTGAAGCTGTACTCAGACGTAATCGAAGCGTCAACCGGGTCGGAAATGGTAACGAGCGCTTCTTTCGTGCCGAACTTGCCCTGAGCGAAGTCGTAGTCAATGTACGCTGCGTCGCCGTCCCAGTAGGCGTCGCCTTCGAGCGTAATATTGTCTTTGGTAATCGGTTCGCCTTCCGGATCGACAACGTCAGACAGATTGAACAGCTTCCATTTGCCGGTCTGAGCGCCTGAAGACGTATTAACCGTCTTGGTTCCAACGTAGTTGTTGATCACCGGAGCCTGGTTGAACTCAATCGTTCCCGTCAGGTTTTCAACGGTAATGCTGTCC
>CACXSS010000310.1 GCA_902770245.1 uncultured Planctomycetota bacterium
AAACCCGTTGGATTTGTCAAACCGGCAAAATAAATCACTTATCAAATTACACATTTATATAAATTGTCCAATATCATGTCAGAAGAAAATTCAACGCGAAAGAAAACGTGGGCAGACAACTACCTGGTTCAGGCATGGCTGATCCTGTTGATGGCGGCGCTTTACAGCGCGGTTTTGATTCTCGTTCAGCTCAACTGGGGACCGATTATTGAAAAGAACCGCCGGGAAGCGACGTACAGCCAAATTCCCAACTTGGTTCCCAATACGGACGTCGCTAACGTTGTCGAAAAGACTTTGGAAAAAGACGGCAAAAAGGTTGTCGCGTACCAGTGCTTTGACGCTCAAAAGAACCCCACCGGCTGGGTTCTGCCTGCAAGCGGTCAGGGATTTGCAGACGTTGTCGATCTGCTGGTCGGCTTGGATACGTCTGCTTCCAAACTGACCGGGCTGGTCGTTATCAATCAGAAGGAAACGCCCGGTCTGGGAAACTTAATTAAAGAAGAAAGCTTTCGCAAGCAGTTCATTGGAACCGCCGCCGACAAAGACATCACCGTCGTTAAAGGCACAGACGGCTCGCCGGAAAAGAACGAAATTCGCGCTCTGACCGGGGCGACGATTTCCTCTCAGTCCGTTTGCGACATCGTCAATTCCACGCTCAAAACCTGGCGGGAAGAACTCAAATAATCATTTACCTTAAAATACATTTCACTGATATACCATGAACGATCAACCTACAGCGCTGGAACGATTCTGGCGCGGAATCATTCCGGAAAACCCCACGTATCGGCAGGTTTTGGGCATGTGCCCGACGCTGGCTGTTACAACCAACGTACAGGGAGCCATTACCATGGCAGCGGCAACGACGTTTGTTCTCGTCTGCGCCAACATCATGGTTTCTCTGCTGAGAAAAATCATCAAACCGCACTTGAGAA
Source organism: uncultured Planctomycetota bacterium (assembly GCA_902770245.1). GTDB lineage: Bacteria > Planctomycetota > Planctomycetia > Pirellulales > Thermoguttaceae > RUG11551. The sequence continues at coordinate 933 of CACXSS010000310.1, forward strand.
TCCTCGTTTTCACGTTGACAATCGCAACGTTCGTTACGATTGCAGACTATTTTCTCCAGGCGTTTATGCCGGAAATGAGCGCTCAGCTGGGTCCGTACATTCCGTTGATTATTGTCAACTGCATTATCATTTCCCGGTGCGAAGTCTGCGCGTCGAAGCAGTCTTTGGTTCCCGCTATTGCAGACGGCTTCGGACAAGGACTCGGGTTCCTTCTGGGTCTGTGCTCCATCGCGGTTGTTCGAGAACTGCTCGGCTCCGGCACGCTGATGGGGTACACGGTTCTGTCGGGCGACTTCTGGGTCAACTGCGGAATTATGATTCTGCCGCCGGGCGCGTTTTTAACCCTCGGCTGCCTGATGGCGTTTTTCAACTGGATTGGTTCCAAAAAACAGGAAAACTGAATTTCCCAGTCGTCGTTGGCGACTGGCGCCTTTAACATATAAAATACTATGGAAACGTTCCTTTCATTGCTTTTGCTGTTCCTTACCGCCGCGGTAATCAACAACTTTGTATTAATCAATTTCGTTGGAATATGTCCTTTTTTGGGCGTGTCGAAAAAGCTGTCGTCCGCGTTTGGCATGGGCTTGGCTGTTACATTCGTTATGACGATTGCCGGGTTCCTTTCCTGGACGTTTACGTACTACATTCTTCGTCCTGACGCCCCGGGAACGGTCTGGCTTTTCAACGCCTTTGGCGTAGAAGGCGTGGCGCCGAACTTGTCGATTTTGAGCTATCTGGTTTACATTTTCGTCATTGCTGCGTCGGTTCAGTTTGTCGAAATGTACGTCAAAAAGTTCTTCCCGCCGCTGTACAAGGCGTTCGGCGTCTTCCTGCCTTTGATTACAACCAACTGTGCGATTCTCTTTGCCTGCCTGGAAATCATGAAGCGTTTGCAGGATCCCGCCAACCTTTGGGGTTTGACAGAAGCAATGGTTTACTCTGTCGGCGGCGGTTTGGGATTTACGATTGCCATTACGATTATGGCAGGAATTCGCGAAGAGCTGGAACTCAACGACATTCCCAAGCCGTTCCGCGGAGTTGGAATTGCGCTGCTGACAGCGTGCATTCTGGCGATGGCGTTTATGGGATTCTCCGGCGTCAACGCGGGGCTTTCCAAATGGCTGGGGCTGTAACAGACTTATAACATATCAAACTTAAATAAAGGGCATTTCGCCATGACAACTGTATACGTAATTATCATTTCCGTTATCGTCCTGCTGACTCTGGCAATCGTTTTGAGCTGGATTTTAGGCTGGGCAAACGTCGCCTTTGCGGTTGAAGTTGACCCGAAAGAGGAAAAGATTCTTTCGATTCTTCCCGGCGCCAACTGCGGCGCGTGCGGATACGCCGGCTGCGCTGACCTGGCAAAGAACCTTGCACAAGGCAACGGTTCCGCCAACCAATGCACGCAATGCGGAGCCGCTCAAGTTACGCAAATCGCTCAAATCATGGGTGTAGAAGCGGGAGACGTCGTTCCTCAGCGCGCCGTCGTCCACTGTTCCGGAGACTGCGATACAAAGCTTCAGATTCAAAACTACGTTGGAGAAAAGACCTGCGCCGCCGCCAACCTCGTTTCCGGCGTTCAGGGATGCGCGTACGGCTGCCTGGGATTTGGCGACTGTATGCGCGCCTGCAAGTACGGGGCGATTCAGATTGTCAACGGGATGTCTCATATCGACTACGACAAATGCCGCGGCTGCCGCGCCTGCGAAGCCGCCTGCCCGCGTCACATTATCAGCATGGTTCCGTTCAAAAACGGCAAGATGCTGGTTATCGCGTGTTCCAACCACGACGTCGGCCCGGAAGTCAAAGCCGTCTGTAAAACCGGGTGCATTGGCTGTTCCGGCTGCGTTCGCCGCGACGCGGAAGACTTCCAGTTCGACAACGGCTTGCCGGTTATCAACTACAACTCATACCATATTAACGCCATGATGCAAGCGGCGGACAAATGCCCGTCCAAGATCATGAAGTTCGTCGGTCCCGACGGCGCAGATACAAATATCGAAGTCGTTACCGACCAGTTCAAGTCCGACGTTGACCATACAGAATGGCTCGGATAGTCTGCTTTAGAAACAATTACAGCGGGGCAAACGTCCCGCTGTTTTTTTAGCTATTTTCAAGTTAAGAGAATGAGCCGTCAAACAGAAGGCTTACAAAGTCTGTTGCACTCTGGCAAAAAACTCTTCTTCAGTCTCACTGTCAATAATAATATCTAAAATAGCGTTCAAGCGTTCTTCGTCGGATACGGACTCAAGAGTCTGTTGGATTTTAGACGCATCTGAACAAGGAAACTGCTTTGAGTAACGCCTGGCTATTGTACTCTTCAGACCTTCAGCTCGACCTTCTGCACGTCCTTCTGCAAGACCTTTAGCGTGTCCCTTGGCAAGTCCTTCTTCGAGGGCGTAATCCAGCTCCGCCTGGCGGTCGCGTTCGGCTTTCTCCTGCATCATCGCCAGTTCGCTAAGCGTCGGATCTTGACACAGAGCGCGATATTTCCTGATTGCCAGCGCCAATCCTTCGTCTGAAAGTAAATCGTTCATTTCCGCCTCCGTTTTTTCATGACCGTTTTTGAAAAAATCCACCCATTGAGACAACGTCTTTTATTTGAATCTGATCCGAAAACACAACATTCGGATTCGATTCCGAAGCCAGAGTAAAAACATTGTGCATGCTTTCCAGTTGAAGAAACATCATAAATCTGGCAACGACAATCGAAACAGCCGGATTCAGAAGGGCGTATTTGTCTCCTTCCAAAAGCTGCTTGCTGTATAACCGGCTCCAGTAAAATAATATACGATTATTGAACCCCTTTTTGTTCGTTGTTTGCATTTCAATATTGAAATACCGTCCTTCAACGTCTTGCGCTTTGACGTCAAAAACGCACAACTTCGTCTGCCAAAGCCGCATTGACAAACGATTTAAGCGCAGGTTCCGAACCCTCGCTGGACATCAGGAAACTGAAAACCACGTCGTTCGTCAGTCTGGGATTCTCGGTCATATATCAGGATTTTCAATTAAAAGGAAGTGAAAATGGGAATATCTCAAAATGTTTTTACCAGTTTTTCTTTGATATTTTATATTATAATAAAAAACAAACTGTTGTCAAGAGTTGGAATTATTCTTTGACCAGAAGCAAAGTCCTTGTTGAAAGTCGTACGCAATGGATTGAATTGGCTGAAGTCGCCGACAGTAGCCGCCGGAAACGATCTCCCAAATCCAGAGCGGGAAGAATAGCCAGATGTTTCTTTGGCATCGCGATCGGTTATTAAAATGTCTGTCTTCCGATTTCAAAAACGACAGAGCTGCGGCGGTTTGAGAGCTTCGTTCCTGCTTTCCCAACCAATTTTGGAAATCGTCTGCCATGGCGTGATTGTAAAAGAACAGCCCCGTCGCCGTTTTATAGAACGTCTGAAAATACTCGCCCGTCATTTTGTCTGACGAGTCGGGCGAAACGGCAGACGTGTTGTTTTCATGCAGTCGGTAATGCGTCAGCGTCTCGTGAAGATAAACAATCTCGGAAATCGCCTGGGCGGTAAGGAAAATCCACAAGTCGTGAGTGAACGATTCCGGCAGCGGCGCAATCTTGTCCCAAACGCTTTTCCGAATCGCGCAGCAGCACCCGAAAAAGTGCATTCCCTTGCAAATCGGCTTCCAATACAGATAATACGGACGCCCGTAGACCATGCCGGGTCTGGCAATGTCGCTTGCCAAGCGATTCAACGAATTTCCCTGGGAATCGACGCACAGCCCGTCGCAAAAGACAACGCCAACTTCCGGGCGGTCGTCGAAAACGGACGTCATCTTTTCCAGCTTGTCCGACGTCCAGATATCGTCCTGGTCGGAAAGAAATATCACGTCTGACGAACACAGGGAAATCGCCTTGGCGAAGTTTTGAGCGTAGCCCAGATTCTTTTCGTTCTGAACGATCTTGACGGAAAACGGGACGCTTTTTGCCCACGCGTTGAGGATTTCGACGGTGTTGTCGGACGAACAATCGTCACAAATTACTACCTCATCCGGCAGCCGCGACTGCTTCGCCAGACAGTCCAGCTGTTCCGGCAAAAAGCGAGCGCCGTTGTACGTGCACATCGCAATCGAAATCGTCAGCGGGGCTTGAGCGCTCATATTCCCTCCTCTTCCAAAATGCGGGCGACGTTTTCGTTAAAAGTCCGAAAGGAAAACAGACGTTCGTACGTCTGACGGCTATTCATCAGATTGTTTACCTCCCAAACCCAACCGTCTGAACAATCCACGCCAGCTTTTCGGGTTAAATGAATGTTTTAATCCGGTCATAAAATCATAAGCGATACACTTGAACGGCTGAAAGCAGACGGTATGAAAATTGTCCATATGGGAGACCTGGGAACACAGCTGTCCGGCGGCGAAATCAGCAAACTGTTCGGCGCGGATGTCATGATGATCTGTGCCGGTTCCTGCACTGCACTCCCGGCACAGGAAGCGAAGCGGGCGACAGATGAAGTGATGCCGAACGTGATTATCCCCATGCATTATCGGGACGGTAACCGGGGCGGACATCGGCTTGAAAACATTGAGGATTTCAAAAACTATTTTGAATCCGACACCCTGTTCCACTACTACGACAGTGATACCATTGAAATAACACAGGGAATGGAGCCGCAGGTTGCGGTTCTGAAGTTCATCGGAGTAAATGAACGACCCACCAGGACTGGCGAGAAAAGAGAAAAGGGAAACGGGCTTCTTCGAAAGCTTTGG
>CACXSS010000311.1 GCA_902770245.1 uncultured Planctomycetota bacterium
TGGTTGTGCGTGATGAGCGCGAAATCGAGCATCGGCGCAAACTCCACGTCGCGCCGGTGGACGAGGTCTATCGAGAAGAGCGATTCGCGCGTCTTGACGATGTAGCCCATGTTGTACACGCTCCATACGGCAGGCGCAGCGCCCGATACGACCGTCTCTTTGACCTCTCGGAAAACTTTTTCGAACGCCGCTTCCAGCTTCTCCAAAGCTGCAAACCCCCGAGTGTTCTCGTCGCGAAGATACGCAGCGTAGTCCTTCGGCGCAACGAGTTCCGTCTCGCGGTTCCATACGGCAATCGCGTCTACGTTTGCAGCGGCAGCCGCCTGTTCGCCGTACGCGTTATTCTTCCAAACGACGGACGACGTCAACGCCGCGGCGCCAATTGAGCCGATAAATTCACGTCTGTTCATGAAGTTGTATTTCCTTTCATGAGATTATGCCTTAATGGCAGGGTTCTCTTCGTTGTAAAGTTACAGAGATTTCTGCTATTTAATTGCTCCGATGCCTTGCAGGATTCCAGCAATGCCAACGCCCGCGACGTCGTCGATTATCAGACCGTCGTCGTCGAACTTGTAGAAGTTCATAACGGTCGTAGAGAATTTGCGACCGTTGGGCTGAATGCCCACGAACGGCTGCGAGCCGGTAAACGTCCCGGAACAAGTCCATTGTACGGCGACTGTATGTTCGTCAGCAACCATGTCCTCGAGTTTCCATTGCACGTCGGGAAAACTCGCCTTCATCATCGTTACAACGCTCAAGTATCCCTCCGCCCCCATGAGCGGTTCGGGTGAGACCGGAGTCTTGAATGCGGCTTTTGCGGAAATGAGCTTGTTTCCCAATTCCAGGTCGTTTGTGTTGATGCACTTCTCAAAAAGGCGCATGGTTTCTCGATTTTTTTCAATGCGTTGATTCATAATAGTTTTCCTTGATCGCGTCCGTGTGGATGCGATAGTTGATCTTTGCCAGTTCTCGCTTCGCGCATAAGTTCCGCCATAACGACCTGACTGGGTAATCATGCCGATAGCGTTCGCAGCTGTTATCTATTTTGTCGGACTGAGGATAAAGCGTCCAGCCAATTATCTTTTCTAACCCCTCGAATTTGGTGGGTTTAGAATTGGGATTACAAAGCGCCTCCCCATCTTGTTTTTCTGAAACCCTATTTAAATTATACCTGTAAGCAAGGAATATGTCAATTCAGTTTTAAAGAGATTTCGAGAAAAAACTTCGGCGAAGCGCTTGCGCGTTTCGGAGTGCGGCGCCTTGGCGCCGCTTTCGTACTTGACGGCTTGCCGTCAAGAAAATAGATTTTCTGTTGCGGACTTTGTCCGCGACCCAGAAAGGTTTTCGACTGCGTCGCTGGATGTAGGCGTGTCTTGTTTCCTTTTGCGGCAGGGGACTGCCGCGAGCCGGCTCACCGATGTTCGTGCACAGGACAAACGTTTGGTTCGCCTTCGGCGAACTGCGTAATTCCGTTCGCTTCGCGAACTCCATTACCGCCTTCCATTTTTTGTGTTTAAAAACTCACAGCTTAATCTCATCTACCCCCGTATTGTATTTTGATTTTCAATCGTTTATAATCTCTGGTAGTTGGAAACGCAAGGATTGCTGGTTTCCAGGTTTTATCCCGCCTAAACAATACGAAAGAAGAGGTTTGAAATGCTAAAACGAATTTGTGTTACTGCGCTGGCGCTCATTGGCGCGGCGTTCTGGACGTCTGCCCTGCAAGCGGAAGAAGCGGCGCCGGAGCCGTTGATGGAATTGGTCGGTTCCCTTTCCGGGTCTGAACTGCAAACGCTGGCTAAAGCGCTGCACAGCTGCAATCTGACGCCGAAGGAGTCGCTCCTTCAAGTTGAAAGCTCTGGATCGGATCCGTATTTCCATATCGTCAAGGGGTTTCCCGCCGGCAAGTACAGAATGGTTCTCTACTTCAATCAGGATATCGAATCGGTTCGGAAATGGCAGCTGTTTTGGGCAACCGCTCAGAGGGGATACAATCCCGACTCGTCCGAACACAGCTCAATCCCGATTATGAACAACGGCGTTCCTTGTGTTACAATCGATTTTGACGCGCTGGAGGATGTAACAACGTTTCGTCTGGATCCGCCGGATCGTCCGGGCGTTTGGAATATAACCAAAATTGACCTGTTCAAGCGGACAGACAACCCGATAGTCGTCGTTGAGAAAAAGACGTTTCCAGACAAGGCGCAGTTTATTCTCGAGAACCAGTCGGACAAGCCTGTTAAAGCGTCGATTGGATTCGAGACAACAGTAAAAATGATAACCGCCGAATTCGCGCCGCGGGAAAAGAAGACAATTGACTTTCCTGCTTATCAGAGAAGTTTTTATCAAACTCTTATTTTGGAAATCGAAACAGACGGTGGATTCAAACCGTATTTGACGGCTGGCTGCTCGCTTAACGTCAACGCCAAAACGGATGGCTGGAAGGAATTGCCTACGTCGCAGGGCGTTTGGAAATTCGCGCCGATTGGGCGGGGAAATCTTGCTGCGTTCGTTAAAAAGGGAGAATCGACGCCGTGCGCTGTTTTGATTTCTCACAGCCCATCTTTGCTGGAAGATCTCGACCTGAAAGTCAACGGCAGCGAGCTGATCTTGAATCCGGCTAAAGAAAACGGCGTCCTTCCGGATGTTACGCTTTTTGTTATGGGAGAAATGACCAACGCCTCGTTCCCGGGAATTGAGATGTTGGAAAAGGGCGAACAAAGTTCATCCAAACGGTCTGTCGAAACGCCGAAGTATTACCGCGTTCGTCCTCCTCGCGACTGGGTAACGCAAACGACGATGCTGATTATTACCGACCGCTGCCGGGCGTCGATGCGCTGGAATGACGCGGAATGTCAGCCGGAATTCGCCGTCCCGGACTTCGTTTTCGGAACAGAAGCCGGCGGGCGTATGGGACTGTATAATGTCGATCACGGCGAGCCGTGGCGCTTAAGCGCCCCGGCAGTAGGCAGTAGGCAAGAGGCAGTAGGCAGTAGTGAAGTTGATTCAAAGCGACCTGCGGGAGCGGATATTGGCAACTGCGCGGCAGCGCAAACCGGGTGCGGCGCCTCGCCGTCTCGCAACTCAAAAGACGGGGAATATATTTCGATTGTTATCGATTCAACCGACTGGGTGGAAGCCATTCTGCAAGACGTCAAAGCCGTGTACGGCGATTTGCCGGACGTTCCCGCCCCGCCGCGCACGGAGGAAGAACAGGAAAAGTTCTGTCTCGAAGCGTTCCAGACGAAACTTCGCAATGAGAACGGCTGGGGGCATTGCGTCGAACCGCACTGGGGGCGTAACTGGTTTGCCGACTTGGCGTCTTGCGACTGGCGACTTTCCAAAGGGAACGTCGATTATTCCGACAAACCGTTTGTTCCCGGCGGCGGACACATACCAAACCCGTCCATCTATTTTGTTACAAGTCAGGCGCAGCGATACCTCGATCAGTACGGCGCCGGCGTTCGGAATTTGATAAGAATGATTAAAGAGAATCCCGCCATGCCGTACTACGGCAAGTACGACCGAACG
>CACXSS010000312.1 GCA_902770245.1 uncultured Planctomycetota bacterium
GGGACAAAGCAGATATTAAAAAAGATCAACTTCCTGGAACGTCCATGAGTCAAAATGATTACCACGGAACCAGTGTAACGGGCTGCATTGCCGCATACGATTCAGAAACTAACACCTACGGATCCGCTTACGGCGCAACAATCGTTCCCATCCGCGTGGACTTTCCCTGTCAATCGTTAGACCTCCATCTTCCTGAAAGATCCCTGGCTGGAGAATACGCCGTTGCTCATGCTATCGAATACAACAACAGCGCTATTGACATCAAAAACAACTCATACGGCGCTGGGACCGGACTCTGCATACTTGAATCGGAGTCAAAATTATCCGCCATTGCCGACGCCAGGGCAAACAATACGATTTTACTGTATTCTTCCGGCAACGAACGCAATAAGCGTCTTTACCCCAACGGCAAAGATTGCAACAAGAAGATATTTCCCTCTCACCCATACACAATTGCAGTTGGAGCAACGGGGAAAAACGACACAACAGACTATACCGGATTCGCGAAGTTCAGTAATTACGGCGCCTGCGTCTTTATTTGCGCCCCTGGCGTTGGAATTCAAACCGCTGACCGGGAAGACATCCTGGCAGGCAACGTTTTCACCTACAAAGACTACGAGTTCGTCTCCAATTACGACTATCAGGGGGCGGCAGCCGGCAATATGAATCCCTCGTTCGGAGGGACGTCTGCGGCTTGCCCGATAGCGTCTGGCGTACTTGCTCTGGCTTTGGACGCCTATAAAACAACGTATCCGGATCAGACATGCGACGTCCGGTTTATCAAACATCTTCTTGCCAGGACGTCTACAAAAATCGACCTCGAAGTAACGAATCGCCATGACGCCTGGATAACCAACGCGGCAGGATTATCTTTCTCACCCACCTACGGGTTCGGACAGATTAACGCAAAGGGGTTAATCGACGCCATTCTTGACCCTGAAACGACATTGGGCGGTAAATTCGATACGGTTACGCCACAGACAGTCGCTACAATTAACTGGTCAACCATGGAAGTTACTCCTACCGAAATGCTGGCGTACCAATCATCCCTTGTTGAAGATTACTTTTCCGGCAACGGCTATTATATGATAACGCACGTCGAGTCTCAAAACGATGCGCTGGCTGCCGCTAAAGAGTATTACTCATCAACGGCTGCCTACGTAACAGACAACTATTTCCAAACCATGGAGGCAGATAAAAAACTGCTTTATTCCGAGTCAAAAACAATTACCGACGAGACGTTTCTCAACTCAGGGATTATCAAACAGGACCTGGAAGAAGTTGTTATTACGCTATCTGCCAAAGCAGACGACCCATCCGTCGGATTCGACGCCCGTTATATGGAAGTTATACTGGAACACAACGGATTGGAAAGTATTTTGGTTTTTTACGACCCGAACTCCCTTAAAGAGAACGTTAACGACTTAACCTGGTCGTTTACTTCCAACGTCTATTGGGGAGAAGACCCCACCGGCATCTGGACGGTAAAAGTTTATGACCATGGAGCGGAAGATACGTTTACTGTCTCAGACGTTTACAGCACGTTCTATATGGGCGCGATGCGAAACTCCGCCGTCCCGGAACCGTCAACCTGGGCGCTGATGGTTCTCGGCGTTGTCGGGTTGATATACTGGCGTAAGCGCAAGAATTGAAAGGCGGTAACGGAGCGAGTGTAACGAGCGTAGTTACGCTTCCGCTAGAACCGCGTAGCGGTTCAATATTTCTAGCTGTGGGTTTTAATCCACGGAACAAGAAAATCAAATAAAGAAATATCGTCAAATAACCTTTTCCTTCTGCCTCCTGCAAGGGGGCGGAAGGAAAAGGAACTGAAACGATTAGGCGAGTTAGCCCCCGGGAAAATACGGGTTTATACAGATTGATTCTTTGTGGTTAAATATCTTCAGCGGGCGAAGACGCCCGCGAACTGGCAGGACGGGCGGGGTTTCCGTGTTCTCAAGATTTTTGGAGGCTGCCGCTTACTGTTGCGGACTTCGTCCGCGACCCAGTATGGTTGATGGCTGCGAAAGAGCGTTTTTAGCGGGTCTTTGGTTAAGGCGGCGGCAAGCCGCCGCACTCCCCGACGCAAGCGTGACGCTTGCGTAATTACTCATTACTAATTACTCATTACTAATTAAATCAAAGCAGGTCTTCCAGGCTTTCCTTCTGTTTGGCTTTCATGTCGGATTCCATCTTTTCCTGCTTTTTGATTATCGAGCGGAGTTCTTCGATCGCTTCGTTGAAATCTTCCATCTGGAGCATTTTCGCCAGGACGGCGTCGAGCTGAACGACGACGGATTCAAACTGGGTTGCAGCGGCGGTCTTTAAGCCGGGCAGGGCAGACCAGTCGTCCGATTCCATGGCGGTGCGGAATTTAATAAGCCGCTTTTCCAGCTCGGTAAACGACTCGTTGGCGATTTTCGTCAGCGGGACGGCAATGCCATCGTGAAGGCGCGATTTCCATTCCGGCGTGTCGATATGGTTGTTGACCATCTGATCCACCAGGTCTTCAAACGCTTCCGCTTCCGCGAGAAATTCCTGCATGTTCTTGCGGGCGTTCTGAACGGCGCGGTCTGCGTGAAGAAGTCGAACGGCAACGGGAACGGCGGGCGTGGACTCGGCGCCCGACAAGGTCGATTCCTGATTGGAGTTGCTAGTTGCTGGTTGCGAATTGTCAGAAGCGTCAGATCGACCATCGGGAGCGGTTTTGGGCGTTTCGCGCGGTAGCGCGGATTGGCTCCCCGCCACGGGGTCTTTTTGAACGGAAATGGAGTTGAACAGGTCGCGGGTCGTTTTGACTTCGTCGAAGACCGTTTCGAAATGACGTCTGAGGTTAAGCTCGGTCGCTTCGAGAATGGTTCTCATGCGTTGCATGTTTCGGGGCGTCCGACGTCATCGGCACGTGGACGCAGGGCGGCGCTTCAGGCGTTGGCCGGGTCGTGGAAAGACAAACGTTCTGCGGATGAGATCGTTGACGACATAGAACGCCACAGGACAAGAGGAAGGAAGGTGGAGTTGTGACGCTTCTCGACACGAACGTCTGCGTCCGGTTTCTTCGCGGAAAAGAATCCATCGTGAGGCGCATTCTTGATGCTGACGAGAACGACGATCTGCGAATCCCCGCCATGGCCGAAGGGGAATTGTTCTATGGCGTGGAGAAGTCAGATCGGCGCGAGGAAAACCGCGAGAAAGTGAAGGCGCTTCTAGAGCTTCTACCGGTCTGCCACACGGATGACGAGACAATGGAGAAGTTCGGCGAACTTAAGGCGAAGGCCGAAGCTGCGGGGAAGCGCGTTGACGACGCAGACGTGCTCATCGCCGCCACCGCGTTGCGGTACAATGCCGTCCTTGTGACGGGGAACGCCAGGCATTTTTCGCGCTTTGACGGTCTTGTGATCGAAGACTGGCGATAGCGGCGTCCACGAATCTCGAACCACCAACCACTAACCACGAACCACGGACTACGAAAATGATAACAGAAACAGTCAAAGATTATGCCGCGATGAGCTCCGTCG
>CACXSS010000313.1 GCA_902770245.1 uncultured Planctomycetota bacterium
GTAATACACGAATAACAGACCCTTTATTGTACGACCGACTCAATAAAAAACAATTATCACAAACAATAATTACTTCCTCTTAAGTTGATACCTATGGGGCGAAACCCACGGAACAAAGAACACGCAAAAAAGAATATCGTCAAACAACCTTTTCCTTTCGTCCTCCTGCAAGGAGGGCGGGAGGAAAAGGAACTGCAACGATTAGACGAGCCGGGTGCGAGACGCCCGGGTAAAGCTCACGCGGAGGCGCGGAGATGCGGAGGATGTTGGACGGACGGGCAATTTTGGTAGGCTGGGAATTGCTGGGATTGTCTGGAAGCTTCTGTGAACTGCCGGGAAGCGTTGAGAACATTTTAACGCCGGACGGACGCTTTGCGTAATTGCTCATTGCTAATTGCTAATTGTTAATTCTATTTCTCCCTCTCCCCGTCCTTGAAAGAATCTTTCTCTTTGCTATAATTAGACGAAAGTGAATGGAGAACTGCAAAAGCGCTCCAGACAGTCGCTTTGCGCTAATTCCGAATTCCGCATTCCGAATTCCGAATTAAAAAATTCCTAACTACACAATATCATGCCCAAACGAACAGACATTAAAAAGATTTGTATTATTGGCGCTGGACCTATCGTTATCGGTCAGGCGTGCGAATTCGATTATTCAGGAGTTCAAGCCTGTAAGGCGTTAAAAGAAGAAGGATACGAGGTCGTTCTTGTCAACTCCAATCCGGCAACGATTATGACCGACCCCGTTATGGCAGACCACACATATATTGAGCCGCTAACCCCCGAAATGTTAGCGGCTATTTTGCGTAAAGAGCGTCCAGACGCCATTCTGCCCACACTGGGCGGTCAGACGGGTCTTAACCTCGGGTTCAAGGTCGCGGAAATGGGCGTTTTGGACGAGTTGGGAATTGAAATGCTCGGCGCGAACGCGGAAGTCATTCACCATGCGGAAGACCGCGAAGATTTCCGCGCCACCGTTGCGGCGGCTGGCGTTGACCTGCCGCGCTCTGACCTGGCGCACAACATGGACGAAGCTCTCAAGGCTCTGGACTACGTCGGATTGCCGTGCATTATTCGTCTGGCGTTTACTCTGGGCGGAACGGGCGGCGGCGTGGCGTACAACCGCGAAGAGTTCATGACCATCGCCAAAGGCGGTTTGGACGCGTCCATGGTTCATGAAATTCTCATTGAAGAGTCCCTTTTGGGCTGGAAAGAGCTGGAAATGGAACTCATGCGAGACAGCGCCGGCAACTGCGTCGTCGTCTGCTCGATTGAAAACCAGGACCCGATGGGCGTTCACACCGGAGACTCGATTACCGTCGCCCCGGTTCAAACGCTGACCGACCGCGAGTACGCCAAGCTGGTCGAAGACAGCAAAAAGATCGTCGAGGCGATTGGGCTTCGCGCCGCGGGCTGCAACCTGCAGTTCGCTCAGCATCCAGACACTGGGCGAATGGTTGCCATTGAACTCAACCCGCGCGTGAGCCGTTCGTCCGCGTTGGCGTCCAAGGCGACCGGGTTCCCGATTGCGAAAATCGCGGTTAAAGTCGCTATCGGATACACGCTCGACGAGCTGAAAAACGACATCACCAAAACGACGTCCGCCTGTTTCGAGCCGACTATCGACTACGTCGTTATCAAGATTCCGCGCTTTGCGTTTGAGAAGTTCCCCGGCGGAAACGAGACGCTGACCATTTCCATGAAGTCCGTTGGAGAAGTCATGGCAATCGGCCGCACCTATTGCGAAGCGCTGCAGAAAGGCGTCCGGTCCATGGAAACGAAGCGGTACGCTCTGGTCAACAAGGCGGATTTGGACAAACCCGTTACGCGAGACGAATTGATTCGCAAGATGTCCACGCCCACGCGAGAACAGTTCTTCGCCATCTGCCGCGCCATTTACGAGGGCATTTCCATCGACGAGATTTTCGACATTACCAAGATGGATCGCTGGTGGCTGGAAAACGTCAAGCTCATCATGGACAAAGACAAGCATCTGCAGACGCTCAACTTTGAAGAGCTGTCGGCGCCGGAAATGCTCGAAGCGAAAAAGATGGGCTTTTCCGACAACCGCCTGGCGGAAATTTTCGGCGTTTCGGAAGAAGACGTTCGCCGCCGCCGTCTGGATCAGGGCATCGACGCCGTCTGCAAGCTGGTCGACACGTGCGCCTGCGAGCACGAAGCTGTTACGCCGTACTATTACACCACCTACGAGGGCGAAGACGAAACGCGAACGTCCGAAACGCCGAAAGTCCTCATTCTCGGCGGAGGCCCCAACCGAATCGGACAGGGCATCGAATTCGACTACTGCTGCTGTCACGCTGCGTTCGCCGTCAAAGAGCTGGGCTATCAGGCTATCATGATGAACTGCAACCCGGAAACCGTTTCGACGGACTTCGACACGTCAGACCGTCTTTACTTTGAACCGCTGACGGTCGAAGACGTTTTAGGCGTTGTTCGTCGGGAAAAGCCGATTGGAGTAATCCTTCAGTTCGGCGGTCAGACCCCGCTCAACATCGCCAACAAGCTGGTGGAAGTCGGCGTCCCGGTATTGGGAACGAGCGTCAAGTCCATCGACGCCGCCGAAGACCGCAAACTCTTCTCCGCGATGCTGCAAAAGCTCAACATTCGCCAAACGCCCAACACCACGGCGTACGAACTCAACGACGCTATCGTCAAGGCGGAAAAGATCGGCTATCCGGTTTTAATGCGTCCCAGTTTCGTCCTCGGCGGCGCGAAAATGGAAATCGTCTATTCAGAAGCCGATTTGCGAAACTACTGGTCTGAACTGCTCGTCTACGCAACCAAGGCGGACGTCCAGATTAACGAGGAACGCCCGATTCTTATCGACCGGTTCCTGTCAGACGCCATTGAAGTTGACGTCGACTGCGTCTGTGACGGAACGGACGTTTACATCGCCGGAATCATGGAACACATCGAAGAGGCAGGCATTCACTCCGGAGACTCTGCCTGCTCGATTCCGCCGCAAACGCTCTCTCCGGAAGTCATCGAAGAACTCAAAGACTCCACCCGCCGCATGGCGCTGGAACTCAACGTCAAGGGTTTGATGAACGTTCAGTACGCGGTGAAAAACAACAGTACCGTTTACGTTCTGGAAGTCAACCCGCGCGCCAGCCGAACCGTGCCGTTCGTTTCAAAAGTAACAGGCGTCAAACTGGCGAACGTTGCGACCAAGGTCATGATGGGCTATACGCTCAAAGAACTCAACTGCCTGGAATTCCCGAACTTCTCGCACGTCGGCGTGAAAGAAGCCGTCTTCCCGTTCAACCGATTCCCCGGCGTCGACGCTGTTCTCGGTCCCGAAATGAAATCGACCGGCGAGGTCATGGGCATCGACCATTCCTTCGCCGCCGCGTTTGCCAAGTCCCAAATGGGCGCCGGCAGCAAAATCCCGACCGAGGGTTCCGTGTTCATTTCCGTTAAAGACGACGACAAAGCGCATCTGGAACCGGTCGCCCGAAAGTTTGTCGA
>CACXSS010000314.1:0-3461 GCA_902770245.1 uncultured Planctomycetota bacterium
TAAAATTCTTCGGCGAACTTCGTCCGCGAACACTCTGGGCAGATGGGGGTTGATAAAAAAACAAGCGGGAGTTTCCTCCCGCTTTTAAGCGTAATTTCGCTAAATTTGTTTTATCGATTACATCAGATCGAGGTATCGCTTGACGCGGTCGACCAGAACTTCGTCTTTGCTCTTTTCGACAACCATCTTCATGGCAGGTTCGAACTTGTCTTTGTGCGGCTGACGCAGGAAGTTGTGGTGCGCCAGGTCGGCGATGGCTCTGTAAACCGTTTCCGCCAGTTTGGGATCGTTGGCGTAACGAAGGACAAAGTCCAGACTCTTTACGTCGCGAACTGAGCCGACGCGGGAAATAACCAGATTCTTTTCGTCGACGCGGGTGGCGGCGTCAAACGCCTTTTGCAGTCTGGAAAGTTTGTCGTCAACGGAGAATTTAACGCCAATCTGATCGTCCGGAAGGGAAACGACGCGAATAAAGGCGCGCAAAGCTTGAATTTTCTGTCCGTCCTTGAAAGAGGAATCCTGAGAAATCGCAAACAGGTCGTCGGCGACTTCGGCGTTGGGCCAGTTGCAAATCGCCTTGATTGCGGCTTCTTTAACGTCGTTGTCGCTGGACTTGAGCGCTTTTTCCAGCGCGGCTTTCGCGTCGCCGCCGCCAATTCGTCCGAGGCAGCCCAGCAGCGTCGCGCCGGGATACTGTTCCATTTTTGCAACAACCGCGGAGGCATTGCCCGGCGTCATGGACGCGATAATCTTTTCCGCTTCTTCTTTGTCGCGACCGTTGGGGAAGAGAGCTAAAACGTCGATGAAGTCGTTGATCTTGTCAATGCCAACGAGCTTTTTGGCGTTCTGAAGCAGTTCCAGACGGTTGGGGCAGTCCTTCGCCTTGGCTTTGTTGAACAAAGTAGAGGAGATGTCAACGGAGCGTGACGCCAGCATGCCGGAAATGAATCCGAAATCGCCCTGTTCGCAGTTTGCCAAAGCGTTAATCAGACCTTCGTCAAAGCCGTCGGATTCGATTCGGGAAGCGACCAGCTGAGCGGCTCCGCGATCGTGGAATTTCAGAATAAGAGGAATCTGGTCTTTCGTGCCGAGCTTTTCCAGAGCAAACAGAGCGGCGCGTTTGACGGGGTCAGTTCCTTCCTGCATTTCTTTGCAAACCAGCGGCAAATAGGCTTTGTCGGAACGGATGCCCAGGTTGGCAAGCGTTTCAACTTTGAGCTGTTCGGAGAAGTCGTTGTATCCCTTGAGGAAGTTGTCAACGTCTGCCTTGGACGCGTACGGAATCGCCAGCGGCATTTTCGTTTCGGTCGGGACGTCGTACTTTTCCGCGAAGCTGGTCAAAGCGCTTTTGATAATCAGCTGAACTTTCGGCGCAGCGTCTTTTTCCGCAGCTTTAAGAGCGTTAATCGCTTTGGGCGTTCCGATTTTAATCAGCGCGTGAGCCGCTTCGTCGACAACCAGAGCAACGTTTTTATTCAGACAGGCGGCAATAGCGGGAACTTCGTCGTCGCCGGCAGTCCACTGCAGGTTGCGGAGAAGCCACGCCTTGGTTTGAGCCGGAAGGTCTTTCCCAATGGCGTCTGTCATGAGTTTGTTCAAATGCGCTTTGAGTTCCGGTTTGTTATAGGACTGGAAAACCAGATTCTGGAAGTTCTGCTGAACGGTTTGCTGCTGGTTGACCAGATCGCGGTTTTTCATGTCGGTGCAGTCCATCAACGGGAGCAGAGCGTCAAATTGTTCTTGCGTCAGGAGCGGGTCAACAGGAAGCGGAGCCTTCGGATCGAAATCGGCGAAAGCCGGGCTGACAGCCAGAAATGCGAACGCTGCCAAAAGGGTGTAAATGTATTTTCTCATGGTATTGTATTGAATGATAAAATGTGAATGTTACAATAGGAAAACGCTGTTGATGCCTCTCAACGCAATTAAATTTCAATCGTGTACGGAGCGCGCTGAACGCGGCTGACCATCTTCGTTGCCATTTCGTCTCCGACGAAGACCATCTTGTCGGCGTCGTAAGTCAGGTCGCGGCCGACTTTATAGGCGATGTTGGCGATCTGGCACAACGCAGCTGTCTGAGCGCCGTAGAAGAAATCCTGGAACGGACGAAGCCGGTTGCGGACGCAGTAGGCGAAATCTTCCGTAATGTTGCCAGCGCCGTTGTGATAGCGTCTGCAGTTGACTGCGTGAAGCGGTTTGATGACGTTTCGAGATTGGTTGTGACGATATACGCCTTCCGTTCCGACGATGGTAACGTCGTGCTGACCGTTGCGGTTGTGGAACACTTTAACGCCGTTGGGCAGAACCATCATAACGCCGTCAGTCGGGTTGGCTTCTGTATGGGGCTGATAGACCTTTTCCGGAACGAGGTGATCCATTCCGCAGACGTACAGAGCGCCGCCGAATTTATGAGCGCCCCAGTCGGCGAGGAATCCGTTGCCGTATTCGGAGAAGTTTCGCCAGCCGCCGCCGTAAGAACCGGACATGCGTTCTGCGTTGAACTGCGCCCACGGCGCCTGACCGAGCCAGCGATCCCAGTCCAAGCCAGCCGGAATCGGTTCTTCCGGAAGGTAACATTCACGGCCCGGGTTGCCCAATCCGCAGTGAATTTCTTTAACTTCGCCAATCGCGCCGGACAGAATAACGGGCGCCATGTAGCCGTAGTCTTCCATAACGCGCTGTGAACCGGACGAGCAGACGCGGTTGTACATTCGCGCCGCTTTGACAATCTGACGTCCTTCCGCCAAGGTCAGCGTCAACGGCTTTTCAGAGAAAACGTCTTTACCCGCCTTGCAGGCTTCAACGGCGATCTTGGTGTGCCAGTGGTCTGGCGTGGCGATGGAAATCGCGTCGTAAACCGGGTCGGCAAGAATGTCTTCGTACATCTTGTACGTCTTGCAGTCTTTATTGTGATATCTGTTGTCAACTCGGACTTTTCCGCTTTCCGCGTGGGCGTCGTAGCAGTCGCAGACAGCCGTCAAACGGAAATTGTTATTGCCGCAGAAACTGCCAATGTGATCGTTGGCGCGGTTTCCGATACCGATAAGCGCCAGGTTGATTTGTTCGTTTGGAGCTACGCCGCCGTCTTTGCCCAGAACGCTTCCGGGAACGACCATAGGCGCAACCGCCGCTGTTGCTGCAGCGGCAAGAAATCCGCGTCGATTAAGTTTTCGATTGGTCATAGTTGTTTTCCTAATATTTCTAATAGAATAAACGGAGGGCGACGGCAAAAACCATCCTGCCGTCTGATTACTTCTATTTCAACCGATTCGAAAGAAAATTGCAATAGGGATTATCTTCTTTTTGTACAAAAATTTAGAAAAATAATCAGATGGACGGAAATTTGGCGATATTGCATTTACGGCGAATTTTGTTATAATAGCCCCGCACACGCCCCCGAGAGAGCCGCTTGCGGCGGCAGCCTCCAAGCCCCTTCGTTCGCAGCGAGCAGCCACAGACCCGCG
>CACXSS010000314.1:3511-4136 GCA_902770245.1 uncultured Planctomycetota bacterium
AACAACCAGTTTAACTTGAGAGAGATTTAAACGATCCTGAATGCCGTTTGCTGCGTACTGGATTGAAGAAGGACGCTCAGTTTTTGTCGACTTCGGCGGACAGTATGTCCGCGAACCCACAGCACAGGCGGGCTTTCCTCGTTCGGGAGATTTTTGGAAGCTTCCGCCGCAAAGCGTAGGACAAGCAGCAACTGCGAGGCAATTCGACTTCGGCGGACAGTATGTCCGCGAACCCGCAGCACAGGCGGGCTTTCCTCGTTCGGGAGATTTTTGGAAGCTTCCGCCGCAAAGCGCAGGACAAGCAACAACATTTTTTTCAACGGAGTTTTTTCATGGCTTTTCCTCGTAACAACAAGGGACCATACAAGCGTCGAGACGTTCCTCATTGGGATTATTCTGACGCTACACAGCATATATCATTTCGACTCTCGGATTCTCTGCCTCAAAGTCAGCTGGAAAGACTCAAAAAACAGGTTGAAGAATACCCGCCGTTATGCCGCAGTACTTATCTTCATCGTGAAATTGAGGAATGGATTCATCAAGGCGCCGGATCTTGTATTCTATCAATTCCGGAGCTGGCTCAATGCGTTATTGATACGTTAAACATATCCAATGAAAAATCCTC
>CACXSS010000315.1 GCA_902770245.1 uncultured Planctomycetota bacterium
GCGTAAACGTCTACGCAATAGATATTAGCGGGTCAAACCCTGACATAGTCCCGCACTCGCCCTGCGCCGAAGCGGGATCCCTTCCCGTGGGCTAACGCACCCCGGCTCGCCTATCCCCTCCGTGGGTTAAAACCCACGGCTATTAAAATTGAACCGCTACGCGGTTCTAGCGGATGCGCTTCGCGCCTATTCCCTATTCCCTATTCCCTATTCCCTATTCCCTATTCCCTATTCCCTACTCCCTATTCCCTATTCCCTATTCCCTACTCCCTATTCCCTATTCCCCGAACCATGAACGCCGAAAAACGAGAACGAATCCGTAACTTCATCCAAATCTGGTCAACTCGCGGAAACGAGAAAAGCGAAACCCAGGAGTTCTGGAACACGCTGTTGCGCGACGTTTTGGACATTGAACGTCCGGAAACGCTCATCATGTATGAAAAGTCGGTTAAACAAAAACATCAGACGTTCATCGACGCCTGGATTCCGTCAACCAAAGTTCTCATTGAGCAGAAAGGGGCGGACGTCGACCTGTCAAAACCGCAGCGGCAGTCGGACGGCGAGTTCTGCACGCCGTACCAGCAGGCGCTGCGTTACAACAACGCGCTCCCGTTTACGCAAAAGAACAAGTGGATTATCGTCTGCAATTTTCGGGAATTCCATATTTACGACATGGACAAAACGGAGAACAACTGCCTCGTCGTGCCGCTAAAGGAACTGGAAGCGAACGTCGGGAACCTGACCTGCATTGTCGATAAAACCCGAACGGAAGTCTACAAGGAAACCGAGCTGTCCATCAAGGCGGGCGAACTGGTCGGGAAACTCTATGACGCTCTGTTACAGCAGTACGACAACCCCAGCGCCCCGACGACGCTCAAAAGCCTGAACAAACTCTGCGTCCGGCTGGTGTTCTGCCTTTACGCTGAAGACGCCGACATGTTCGAGAAAGACCAGTTTTACAACTACCTCAAAAACACGCCGCCGGAAGACGTTGGCGCGGAACTGGCGGATCTGTTTGCCGTTCTTAACACGCCCGTTGACCAGCGCAGCGTCAACCTCAAACCGCGCCTGAAAGCGTTCCCCTACGTCAACGGCGGGCTGTTTCAGGACGAAGACGTTGTCATTCCGCCCTTTACAGACGACCTGAAATTTGTTCTGTTACACGACTGCTCGCTCGGGTTCGACTGGAGCGGCATCAGCCCGACGATTTTCGGCGCTGTCTTTGAAAGCACGTTAAACCCCGAAACCCGCCGCGCAAACGGAATGCACTACACGTCCATTGAGAACATCCACAAACTCATCGACGCCCTGTTTCTCAACGACCTCAAATCGGAACTGGAAGACATTTTCATGGAAAAGGTCGCCAAAACCCGCAACGCCCGACTACGGGAATTCCACGTCAAGCTGGCGAATTTGACCTTCTTCGACCCTGCTTGCGGCTCCGGAAACTTCTTAACGGAAACGTACATCTGCCTGCGGAAGATGGAAAACGACATCATCCGATCCATGTACGGCAGCGAATACCGGTCGCTCAGCTCCGACGTTACGCCGATTATGGTTTCCATTTCCAACTTCTACGGAATTGAGATAAACGACTTCGCCGTCGCCGTCGCGAAAACCGCGCTGTGGATTGCCGAAAGCCAGGCGATTCGGAACACAGAAGCGATTATCCACGCCGACATCCAGTTCCTGCCGCTGAAATCGTACGCGAATATCGTGGAAGGCAACGCATTGAGAATCGACTGGGAAACCGTCGTACCGAAAGACAAGCTGAACTATATTATGGGGAATCCTCCGTTCGTAGGCGGACGCTGGATGTCTAAAGTACAGAAGTCGGATTTAGTAAATGTTTTTGGCTCTAATTGGAAAAACGTTGGAAATTTGGACTACGTCTGTGCTTGGTATAAAAAGGCGGTTGATTTGATTAAAGATACAGCCATTCGTGTTGCTTTTGTATCAACCAACAGTATTTGCCAAGGCGAACAAGTTCCAGATTTGTGGAAGCCGTTGTTTGAATTGGGCGTTCACATAGATTTTGCTTACAGAACTTTCCGCTGGGATAGCGAATCTAACCAAAAAGCGCACGTTCATTGCATAATTGTTGGTTTTAGTCTTGAACGTAATGATAAGCCAAAAACTATTTATTCAGAAGAAGGATACGAAATTGCTCAAAATATAAACGGATATCTTGTAAATGCTAATAGCGTTTTTGTTGAGAAGAGTTCTAAACCTATTTCTAGCGTGTCTCCTATTCGTTTAGGAGGACAGGCGATAGACGATGGGAATTTTATCCTAACAATCGAAGAAAAGGAAAAGCTTCTGAAAATTGAGCCTCAATGTGAACCGTTTTTGAGATTGTATATGATGGGCAAAGATTTCATCAATCGTAAACCTCGTTATTGTATTTGGCTTGTTGGAGCAGACCCTTCTTTGCTAAAAAAATGTCCGCAAATTTTAAAGCGTATCGATAATGTTAAAAAATTTCGATTGTCAAGTAAAAGAGAAAGTACATTAAGAGCTGCCGATACGCCAACGTTATTTGCTTCTATTGTGGAAAGTAAAGGGAATTATATAGCAATTCCTAAAGTATCTTCTGAAAATAGAAAGTATATCCCAATTGATTTCCTTCCACCTGAAATTATTCCTGGAGACAAGCTGTTTGTGGTTGAAGATGCCGATCTATATAATTTTGGCGTATTAACGTCTATTGTTCACATGGCTTGGATGAGAGCTGTTTGTGGACGTCTTGAAATGCGGTATAGTTATTCTAATACGATTGTCTATAATAATTTTCCGTGGTGTAATCCGAGTGAATCTCAGCGGTTGAAAATAGAGCAGACGGCGCAGGCGATTCTGGACGCTCGGGCGTTGTCTCCGGACGCGAGTCTGGCGGACTTGTACGACGAAACGACCATGACGCCCGAACTGCGTAAAGCGCACCAGAACAACGACCGCGCCGTTATGGACGCCTACGGGTTCCCCCGAAATCTGTCGGAAATGGACGTCGTCGCCCGCTTAATGGAAATGTATCAGGAGCTGGTAAGAAATTAAATCGCCCCGCGCTCACCCAACGACGCAGCCAAAAATCATACCGGGTCGCGGACGAAGTCCGCTTCAGAAAAAAAAGAATACAAGATAACCAACGTTGAGAAATATGTTATAATTGTAATATTGAGTTGCGAACGTTGAAAAAAATGTTATAAATTTGAATTCATAAAATATTAGAGTTGCGGACTTCGTCCGCGACCCGGGAGCGTAAACGTCTACGCAATACATTTCAGCGGGTCAATTATTGACTTCGTCCCGCGCACGCTCAACGACGCAGCCAAAAATCATACTGGGTCGCGGACGAAGTCCGCTTCAGGAAAAAAAGAACTTGTTAAATATGTTATTATTTAATACAGAGTTGTCAACGTTAAAAAATATGTTATAATTGATTTATATACATAAATGAAAATT
>CACXSS010000316.1 GCA_902770245.1 uncultured Planctomycetota bacterium
GGGTAGTGAGATGAGCGCTTGCGTAATTCCGCATTCCGAATTAATCCTACCGGCATCTCGCTCGAATAGACTGCTCGATTTCAGCTAAAAGACGCTGTTCCAGAAGAGGATCGCGACCGATGCAAACCCATTGATCGGAACTTTGATTTTCAGCAGAGAATAATGGATCTGTAAACGTTCGACGGGAATCAGAAAGGAAATAGTTGTCCTGACCGTTTCGGGACATGTTGACAGGAGATGCGTTTTCGATATCCTTGTTGACGACTACTTCAATAGTATACGAGTTATGGTCGTTAGGCCAAACTTTAATAATTGCTCTTCTGCCGATGGTGTGCAAAGTCGCTTCCCAACGCTGACGAGCGCCGACGGAGTCTCCGCGCCACGGCTCGAAAACGGTCGCGCCAATCGTTCTGTTTGTAACTAAATTGCCCGGGTTGATAACGTTGTTAATTTGTCGGCATGGTTCTTCTCTTAAAATCGAAAAATACTTACGCACAGGAATGACCATTGCTTCCCATAACGCCATCGGATTGCAGCACGTAACGGTAATAGAGTTTCTATAGGCTCCTCCGCTGTACTGAGAAACGGTA
Organism: uncultured Planctomycetota bacterium; assembly: GCA_902770245.1. Classification (GTDB taxonomy): domain Bacteria; phylum Planctomycetota; class Planctomycetia; order Pirellulales; family Thermoguttaceae; genus RUG11551. The sequence continues at coordinate 591 of CACXSS010000316.1, forward strand.
GACGTCGGACAGGTTTGACAAGGCGTCTGACCTCGAAAATCAGAATTCTGAGAACAGGACGGGCATGAAGCCGCTTGTTGGACGCAGTAATTTGACCGCGGCGCGGTATCTGGTCCAACGCAGCCGACGACAATCCCTGTTACAAACAGAAAAAGGACGGCAAAGAGCGTTTGACAAGCCGGAGACGAGCAGCGCAGACCGCAGAGCGCTTTCAACTTGGCGAAACGCTCGCACGACTGTTTTTTCGTCTCCTGGACGCTGTTCGATATCCTGGTTTTCAAGTTCATTTTGTCTATGTTCCGTTAGACGATCATTGATAGGTTGCAGGCGTAACCTCAGCCGTTGACGCGGTTGGCTGTGTAACCGGCGCAGTGGGCTGACAAGCCGGCTGGCTGACAGGGGCGCAAACGGTCTGGCAGACGGGTCGGGGAACCGGACAGGCGGGCGCGCAAACGGGCTGGCAGACGGGGCGGGGAGCCGGACAGACGGGAGCGCAGGACGGGGCGGTTGTACAGGGAACAGCGCAAGGCGGAGGCGTACAAGGAGACGCGCAAGGAACGGAACATGGGGAGCACGGCGGCGGGCAGGTGTTGCAGTCGTCATAGGCGCAGCCGACAAACGCGCTTACAGCGAACAGCGTCGCTGACAGAAATCCCCATCGAATTGTATTGTTCATAAATGCACCTTTAAAATTGGATTGAGTGATTGGTTTTATGTGTGATTGACGGTCGAAAAACAGCGTTGAAAACGTCCATTTTTCGTTTGTTTTTTACTATGTTGTTCTATTACACATTTTTCCGAAATGACGCAAGAGCGGTTTCGAAAAAATTATGAATTTTTACGTTTTTTTTGAATATTTCTGGATACGACTGATAAATCCTGTCTGTCAAATCAAATTTGATTCGCCATAAACAAATCGACGTCTGATTCTCCATCGAGCGTCAGGGCTTTGTGGAAGTTGTTACACCCGGCAACGACCAGCGCGTCTGAGCGTTTTGCAATCTCGACAGCCGCATTGACGGCGTCCTGTTTTGTCGGGTAAATCTCAACCCGGTCGCCCAAACGGCGTTCCAAACCGTCAACGAAGTCCGGATTGTTACATCGATTCCCGACGAGATAAACTCTGTCACGCTTTGGACGGTAGGCTTTCGGATTGAAATCAATCTCGCCCGTCAGCGGCGACCAGACTGGAATGGGCAGGACGTTGAGAACGCGTCCGGAAACGAGGTTCTGGACGGTTTTCAGATTCTCTTCCAGCGGGTCGTCGCTGTTGGATAAATCCTGAACCAGATATATCGGGAAGTTGTACGAGCTGCGGATTTGCTGCATGTATCCGGGAATGATTGTAACAGATTCTATAACGCGAATAATGTCCGTCAGCGGGATGGACAGCGTCAGCCCGAAGGCGACGGCGCACAAGCAGTAGTACAGATAGTCCTGCCCGACGATTCGCGTTCGCAGCGGGGACGTCTGGCTGCCGGCGGTAATCAGTGCAATCTGTTCGCCCGGATTCTGTTCGAGAATCGTCCCGTGAACCTGACAGTTTCCGCCCAGCCCGTAGGTCAGAACCGGACCGTGAATGCGCTGAATTGTGTCGCCGGACAGGGATGCATCGCCGTTAAGAATGACGCAGCCTTTTTCGTCCAGCTGGTCGATGAGCTTGACTCGCGACGCGGATTCAAACATGGAGGCTTTGTCGGGGTCGGTCAGCGTAACGCAGCCGGAATGAAACTGGATTCCGGCAACGTTCGATTTATCCAGCGCGGTTTGGGAGACTTCCATCACAGCGCAGTCGCATTCGTTTTGAACCATGCGGGAAAGCCAGTACGCGCTCTTTTTCGGCGCCAAGCCCGGCATGGACGACGGATACGATTTGACGATTTCCGACATGATCTGGCAGAACTCGTCCATATTTCGGGGGGATCGGGCGGCTTCAATCGAGTTGATAATCGTCGCTCCGCATTCTGTTAAAATTCCGGTTTTGTGCCCGGTTTGAGAAAGCAGGTTGGCGATAAGGTAGCTGACGACCCGGCGTCCGCGTCCGCCGGTAACGCCGACAATCTGGAGATGTTTGCCGGGGGAATCGTACAGCGCCTGGCAGATTTCCGCGTAGGCGGCGTGCGGGTTCTCGACGCGGCAGACGGGAATGTCCGCCAGACAGTCGCACGCGTCGCAGAACGCAAACTGATCTCGCGCGATAACCGCCGCGGCTCCCTGCTTTCGAGCCAGTTCCACCCCGGACGGGTCGACGGACGGGTCTTCCATGGCGACGTAAACCTCTCCCGGTTCTATACTTGAAGCGTTGTATCGACAGGACTTGATACGGAAATCGGAACAGTTCTCAAAAATCGCGTTGGGAAACAGTTTTTTGGCGTACAGGGAGCTAAGGGTTACGTTGGAAGTGAGCATAATTAAATTAGCAATTATCAATGAGCAATTAGCAATTATTTTTAGGCGTTTTGCGTTAATAACTAATTGCGATAGTAATCGAAAATCGTTGGGAAATTGCTTTCAATTTCCATAGAAACCTTATAGGAATATACGTTTAATTCGTCAAGAGCAATTTGTAGACAATAAGGGAAGAATGATAACGAAGCGACCAACGGGAGCGGTTATAATACGTTTCGCGCGGGTGCGTGGATTTGGAGTTGGGGTGCGCTCAATCTTGGGTTGCGAAAATAGGTAATTTTTATTTTTGAACGCAGAAGACGCGGACTCCTCGCAGACAACGCAGAAGCAAGCGAACATGTGTCAAAGACGCCTGATTCTCAGGCTATGACACGATGTTCGCTTGCGATTTTTAATATTTATCGGGCGGGAATCGTGGCGTAGACAACGAAGTTGGCGTCGTCGCCA
>CACXSS010000317.1 GCA_902770245.1 uncultured Planctomycetota bacterium
TGGTCGAAGGCGACGGTCTTGAAAACCGTTGTAGGTTTCTCCTACCGGGGGTTCGAGTCCCTCTTCATCCGTTTTGACAGATCGTCAATACGAGCAAACAGGAGAGTTGAGAATTATTCTCAGCTCTCCTTTTTTGTTACTAGAAATATCTCGAGAGCAGCGCTTTGAGTAATTACTAATTACTAATCACTAATTACTAATTAGATTTCAGCGCTTTTTTGAGCATAGCCAGCAGATAGGCGGCGTTTTTATCGCGGTCTTCCAGCTTCATGTATCCAAAATTGTCGTCGGTAACGCGGATGGAGCGTCCCGTCTGTTCGACGACTCGGTTGAATTTTCTTCGAGAAGCGAATTCAAATATTATATCGACGCCGTCTGTGTAAATCTTGTTGATTGCCAACTGATGAGCCATGATTCTCAGTCGGGCGATTTCAATCAGGTTGACGGTTTCGTCCGGCGGGTTGTTGAATCGGTCGCGCAGTTCCGCGTCCAGAGCGTCCACGTCTTCCAAAGTCGAAACGCGGCTTAGACGCCGGTAGAAATCCATTTTCTGACGGAGGTCGGAAATGTAAAAGTCGGGAATGTACGCAGACATCGGCAGGACGACTGTTACGTCAATCTGTGTTTTGGGCGGAAGTTTGTTCTGTTTTCTGACGGCGGCTTCCAAAAGCTGACAGTACAGTTCGTAACCGATAGCGGCAATGTGCCCAGATTGCTCTTTACCCAGGATGTTCCCTGCCCCGCGGATTTCCAAATCTCGCATGGCAAGCGTAAACCCGGAACCGAGCTGATTGTATTCCTCGATAGACTTAAGCCGTTTAAGAGCGACGGGCGTGATAATCTTGTGTTCGTCGACAAGCAAATAGCAGTACGCCCGATTTTTATATCGACCGACTCGGCCGCGAAGCTGATGCAAGTTCGCCAACCCGTAGTTATCCGCCTGATCGATAAACATCGTATTGGCGTTGGGAATGTCAAGCCCGCTTTCGACAATGGTCGTACAAACCAAAACGTCATATTTATGGAGAACAAAGTCTCGCATGACGCGTTCCAGCTCGCCTTCCGCCATCTGAGCGTGACCGATAACAACGCGCGCTTCCGGAACGATGTCTTTAATGCGGTCTGCGACCATGTCGATGTCGTAAACTTTGTTATGGACAAAAAACACCTGACCGTTTCTGGCTAATTCGCGTTCGATTCCCGTTTTGACAAGTTCCGGACTGTAACGGTTTACATGCGTTTCGACCGGGACGCGGTCGGCAGGCGGCGTTTGAAGATTGGAGATGTCTCGAATTCCCAGCAAGGCGGAATGCAGCGTTCGGGGAATGGGCGTCGCCGTCATGGTAAGAACGTCGACCGAGGCGTGGAACCGCTTGAGTTTCTCTTTGACTTCAACGCCGAACTTCTGTTCCTCGTCTATAATGACCAGCCCCAGATTGGCAAAGTGGACGTCTTCGGAAATCAGCCGGTGCGTTCCGATAACAATGTCAACATTGCCCAGCGCCAAATCTTTGATGATTTTTTCCTGATCCTGTTTGGATACAAATCGTGACAACGACGCGATCCTGACGGGGAATTCCGCCATACGGGCGCGGAAAGTTTGATAATGCTGCTCGCAAAGAACGGTTGTCGGAACCATGACCGCAACCTGATACCCGGCTTCGACAGCGCGGAACGCAGCGCGTATCGCCATTTCCGTTTTGCCAAACCCGACGTCGCCGCAAAGAAGCCTGTCCATCGGCTCGACGCCGCCCATGTCCTTATTAATCGCTTCCATGGTCGTGAGCTGGTCTGGAGTTTCCTGGTACGGAAAGCACTCGTCAAACTCCTTTTGAAGCTCCGTCTCGACCGGAAACGCAATACCGGGCTGAGTTTTACGTTTGGCTTGAATTTCCAGCATCTCGCCCGCCATATCCTCCAGTTCGGCAGCGACGCGTTCTTTTTGCTTTTCCCAGCGTTTCCCGCCGATTTTCGCCAAGGGCGGCGCGCCTTTAATCCCGCCAACGTACTTTTGAATCAACCCGATTCGGGAAACGGGAACAAAAAGCGTTACATTGTCGGCAAATTCGAGCTTGAGATTTTCTTCGACCATGCCTTGATGCTCGAGAATCTCAATTCCGGCGCAGCGGGCGATGCCGTGAGCCAGATGGACGACGTAGTCCCCTATGCTCAGCTCGGAAAAAGAGTCGATTGCTTTGCTAAGACGTCGATTGGAAACGGTTCGTTTAATCGTCGCCCGCAAAAAGAGGTTGTCCGCGGAAAGAATCGTCTGACGAACGCCGTCGGAGCGGGAAGAGAACAGAAGTCGAAATCCGCTGGAAATCAATCCAACGTGAAACAGCAATCGTCCTTCCTTTGACGTTTGCGTTTCAGCAAACAGGTCTGACAATCGCTGAACTTCCGTAGCGGTAGCGCACAAGAGATGAACTTCCTGCCCTGCGGCAGCGGAATCAAACTGCTGTAAAATCCGGTTCATCTCTCCGCTGAACTGCTCGACCGTTTCCATATTGAAATGCCAGACGAAGTCTAGCGGCATGGAAGCAAACGCCCCCATCTGAACCATTGGGAATCGAAACAGGTCGTTGGCGATTTGAGCCGTTTGCCAATACAAATCGGCAATTTCAACATTTGGCGCAGACGGCGACAGCGGGTCAGGCAAACCGCCGGCAAACATCCTTTCCATCTTTCGCCAATGGGAAAGCAGGCTATCCTGAGCGCCGAGAAACTTTCGGGCGTTGTTTTCGCACTCAACAGGTTCAATATAAATTATTATTGTATTGGGCGGCAGATGATCTGTAAATTTGTCCATCTGCGCCGTCTTTTCCGGATTCAACTCGCTGGACGTCGAAATGGTAATATCGACGTCGGTCATCTTTTCCAGACTTCTTTGACTGGAGACTTCAAAAGTTCGAATTGACTCTATAATATTATCCCAGAATTCAATTCGAATCGGGTTGTCAGCATCCAGAGGGTAGACGTCGACGATTCCTCCTCGAACGGAGAACTCGCCCGGCTGAACGACAATCGGAACCCGATGAAAGCCCTTTTCTGATTGGTTGGACAACGCCTTGATTAAGTCCTTGAGGTCATAAACGTCGTTTACTTTCAGATGAATCGTTTGACTGGAAAGCGTTTGTTTGGCGGGCGTTTTGAGCAAAATGCTCTGCAGCGTCCCGACAATCAGCGGGGCAGGCGCGCCCGGTTCGTAACCGTCAAGAGCTTTGAGAGCCTTGATTCGGTAACCGAACGCATCCGACGCTTCCGCTGATTCCGGGTTGAACGGGTCGCAAATCGCCAGCCGAAGCGGTGAAACCTTTAGTCCGGAAAGTTCGGAAAAGGTCGTCAAGTCCATACAGAAGGCGTCAGCCTGAGTCTCGTCCGGACAGAGAACCAGAATCGGTTCCGACGCCGTAGTGTCAACGTCCGCG
>CACXSS010000318.1 GCA_902770245.1 uncultured Planctomycetota bacterium
CGGTCATCAAGCGCATAAAACCTTGCTCGAAAGCATTACCAGACGGCATGGATGAACGCTTTGCGTCAACTCCTAACTCCTCATTCCTCACTCCTAACTGCGAAACGTTCGTCTCGCCAGATAGAGCTTTTACCTCTGCCGGCGTTTTATCCGCCAGCAGTTTTCCTTCGAAGAGAATCAACGTTCTGTCACAGTAGTCGGCTTCGTCCATATAAGCCGTACTGACCAGAGCCGTCATGGATTCTTCTTCAACCGTCTGACGCAAAATGTTCCACAGTTCCCGGCGCGCTAAAACGTCAACGCCGACCGTCGGTTCGTCTAAAATCATCAATTTGGGTCGAGAAATCAGAGCGCAGATCAAAGCCAGCTTCTGTTTCATGCCGCCGGAAAGAGCGCCCGCCATGCGGGACGTGAAATTAGACAGCCGATTCCGTTCCAGCAGCATTGGAACGCGGCTGTCATAATCCTCTCGAGGAATCCCGTGAAGCCGGGCGTAGAGACGAATATTCTCTTCGACGGTCATGTTCTCGTACAGACCGAACTTTTGCGGCATGTAACCGATCTGTCCCTGAATTTGCCCGGACTGTCGAACGGAATCAGCGCCCAAAACGCAAACCGTTCCCTGACTTGGATGCAGCAGCCCGCACAGACACCGAATAAGCGTCGTCTTGCCTGCCCCGTCCGGACCCAGCAAACCGGTTATCGAACCGGGCGAGACTTCAAAACTGACGTCCTGAAGAGCGTGAATCTCCTCGCCGGATTCTTTAAACGTTTTCGACAGATGAGAGCAGGAAATGATTGAATCCATTTTAACCGCAAATAATAAGCCGCTAGCTTCTAGCTATTAGCTGTTAGCTTTTTATGCCAGAAACTAAACCCCTCAAGCTAGGGGCTAGCAGCTAGAAGCTAAAAGCTAATTGATCTCGACCGTCGCAGGCGCGCCGAGCTTCAACATTCCCTCCGGGTCGTTGACGTAAACGCGAACCTCGTAAACCAGCGACGTTCTCAGTTCCTGCGTCTCGACGTTTTTCGGCGTGAATTCCGCCGTTGGGGAGATGTATCCGATCCAGCCGTCAAAGGTTTTATCGGGCAGACCGTCAACGCGAATCGTTGCCTTGCCGGAGATTTTGACTTTTGCCAAAAGCGTTTCATTCAAATATACGCGCACCCATTTGGGATTTGTAACAGCAATAATAAACGCAGAAATCTGCGGTGATGCCATTTCGCCGGGTTCCAGAATGCGACTTCGAACCACGCCGTCGCACGGCGCTAAAAGTTTGCTGTCCGCCAGGATTTGCTTTTGAATTGCCAGCGTCGCCTGGGCTTGAACGACGGAAGCGAGCGCTGTTTCCTTCTGCGCCTTCGCCTGTTCGAGAGCCGCTTTCGCCGCGGCAATATCTTCTTTTCGAGAGCCGGCAAGCATTTTTTCCAAATTGGTTTGCGCCAATTTCCGCTCAGCAACCAATTTTTTGAAATTGGATTCTGCATTGTCCAGGTCCTGCTGCGAGACGGCTCGGACGCCTTCTTCTGAAGACAACTTTTTATTGCGTTCGTACAGATTCTCCGCCGCATGAATTTGAGCGTCAAACACCTCAACGCCTGCGCGGGCGAGGTCAATGTCCTCTTTTCGATTCCCGTTGACAGCTTTGTCCAACGCCGCCTGCGCCGCTTCGATTGCCGCGTCTGCCGCCGTTACGTTGGTTCGAGCGGAATCTACCGCAGCCTGCGCTTCCGCAATCCGGTTTTCTATTCGAATCGTTTCCAACTCTGCCAGCAGATCGCCCTTTTTGACAGCTGCGCCTTCCTCAACATGGACAGCGGCAATGCGCTCTGAAACCAGAAACGCTGCGTTGACTTCACGGTCGTCAACGTTCCCGTTGAGAATAATCTTACCGTCCGATTCCGGCTGAGGATTACAGCCCGACAATAGAACAATCGCTAAAAGTAAAGCGGCAGAACGAAATGCGTTGTACATGGATATGGGGAATAGGGAGTAGGGAATGGGGAATAGGGAGTAGGGAATGGGATATTTGCCAGCGGTAAAACATAATTCCAATTTCCACGCTATTTCTTATATTCTATAATACTTTTCTATTCATTGCAAGACGTTATCGCTGGTATTTACATATTTTTTAAATATGCTATATTTTAGGGATTAGGAAACAGGGAATAGGAAATAGATTAAAGTGGTCAGTGGTTAGTAAATATCGTTTAAGACGAGTCAACGCTTGGCGTCTTTACCAGTTACCACTCAATACATAGCAATTCAATCTTATTCCTAATCCCTATGCCCTAAACCCCAATTCCCTACTCCCTATTCCCTATTCCCTCCCCATCATGCAAGATTTATTTTCCGAACTGAAATGGCGCGGTCAAGTCAACCAGACGACCGACGACGAAAACCTGCCGAAATTTTTAATGGAAGGACCGAAAACGGTCTACGCCGGATTCGACCCGACAGCCGATTCCCTGCATATTGGGCATTTGATTGCCCTGACGTTCCTGCGCCGTTTTCAGCGCGCCGGGCATAAACCGCTGGCTCTGGTCGGCGGCGCCACCGGCATGATCGGCGACCCGTCCGGGAAAAGCGCCGAACGAAACCTGCTCTCGCCGGAACAAATCGAGCATAACGTCGAGTGCATCAAAAAGCAGATGACCCGGTTCCTCGATTTCGATTCCCCGTCCAACAAGGCGCAGATCGTCAATAATTTTGACTGGATGGGTAAGTTCACGTATTTGGAATTCCTCCGCGACGTCGGCAAGATGTTCTCCGTCAACGTCATGCTGGGCAAAGACTCCGTGAAAAAACGAATTGAGTCCGATTCCGGAATCAGCTATACGGAATTCTCGTACATGCTCATTCAGTCCTACGACTTCGTTCATCTGTACGACGCCTACGGCTGCCAGCTTCAAATCGGCGGTTCGGATCAGTGGGGCAACATCTCAACCGGGTGCGAATTGGGTCGCCGCATGCGCGGAGCGCAGTTCTACGGCTTGACCTGCCCGCTGCTGACCAAGTCCGACGGAACGAAGATGGGCAAGTCCGAAGGCGGCGCGCTGTGGCTGGACGCCAACCGGACGTCTCCGTACCAGTTCTATCAGTACTGGATTAACATCGAAGACGCCGACGTTGCCAAGGTTCTCAAGCTCTTCTCCGACGATTCCGAGTCGGAAATCAACGCTTTGATTGACGCTCACATGGCAGACCCCGGCAAACGCCTGGGGCAGAAAGAAGCCGCACGCGTAATTACCAAACTCGTTCACGGCGACGCTGGACTGAGTCAGGCGCTTGCCGCCACCGACATCTTCTTCGGCGCGGAAATTGAACATCTGTCCGACTCCGACCTGACGGCGATTTTCGCGGACGTTCCCGGCGCAGAAATCACCGCTGACGAACTCTC
>CACXSS010000319.1 GCA_902770245.1 uncultured Planctomycetota bacterium
TCCAGGCGATAACCAGAATTAGATAACCAAGACTGCCCACAATCGGAATTGACACGGCTGGAATTATCGCCGAACGAATCAATACTCCAATCAAAACGATGAGCACGAACCAAAAAATCGCCGACTTAATGCGCCCGTCGAGAAGCTGTCCCAAGCCGGGAATAATAAGCGACGCAACTCCGCAAATCAATTTGCTAACCTCTTTAGCCATAATGAAAATCCTTTTTGTAAAAAAACAAACAAATTGTTAAATCTTTTGACAATATACCACAAAAGAGATTTTTTTGCAATCACAATTATTTTCTTGAAAAGTTGAAAATAAGACCGCTTTAAATTCAATTATTTCTGTTAAATAATTTTTCCGTCTCCCCCCTATTTTTCTTTTGACAAAATCGTTATAATATATAGAAATAGTCGAGTAATATGCAATATAATTGTAATTACTGTGTTTTAAAAACAGAACGTCTTTTCCAAAAAACGACGGGCGTTCTGCAACAGGAAAAAGCGAAAGACGGGAATCGTCGTTCAATTCTTCGACTTTGTTTTTTCTGTTCAGTTTTGACTCTTATTCCTATCGAAAGGAAATCAACATGATTAGAAAACTTTTGTCGGTATTGGTTGTTATGGCTTTATGCGCCAGCGTATACGCTCAGGACGCTCCGAAGCAGGAAGGCTCGGGGAAACCCGCAATGGGCGGCATGGGCGGACGCGGTTCGTTTACTCCCACTCCGTTTGTACGTCCGGAAACGATGCCGGAAGCGACTCCGGAAAACATCGACAAGGCAATCGCCAAGGGCGTTGAATATCTCAAAACCAAAGGACAGGGCGCGGACGGCTCGTTTAGCAAGTTCATGGGAATCGGCATTACCGCGTTCGTAACCGGGGCGATGTTGGACGCGGGCTTGTCGCCCGACGACCCGGCTGTCGCCAAGGGATTAAAGTATCTCGAAGGGTTCGTTCAGCCCGACGGCGGAATCTACAATCCCGATATGATGCTTATCACCTACGAGTCCTGCATTGCGATTGACACTTTTGTCAAGGCGAACGCTGACGGTCGATATGACAAGATTCTTAAGCGGGCGGAAACGTTCATCCGGTCAACCCAGTACAACGAAGAAAACGGTTACTCTGCCGACAACCTCAACTACGGCGGCAGCGGATACGGCACGATGGGGCGCGCTGACCTGTCCAACACCGGCTTTTTCCTGGACGCCTTGAAGTCGCTGGGCGCGAAGGCGGACGACCCTGCCATTCAAAAGGCGATGGTTTTCGTTTCCCGCTGCCAGAACTGCGAGTCCCCGCACAACACAACCAAGTTTGCTGACAAGAACCCGGACGGCGGATTCTTCTACGTCTGCGTTGGCGACGGCAACATGGAAAACGGCGGCATGCGCTCTTACGGCTCCATGTCCTATACGGGATTGAAGAGCTTCATCTACGCCAACATGGATACCAACGACGTCCGTTACAAGGCGGCGATGGACTGGATTAAAAAGTACTATACGGTACAGGAAAACCCGATGCAGCAGCAGGCGGGCGTCTACTATTATTTCAACACGTTTGGAAAGACGATGTCGCTTTTGGGACAGGATTCGTTCACCGACGCCAACGGCAAAGCCCACAACTGGCGCGCTGAACTGGCGTCTGAAATCATTGCCCGTCAGCAGCCGGACGGCTCCTGGAAAAACGGCGATTCCAACCGCTGGATGGAAAACGATCAGAACCTCGCCACCGCCTACGCGATTAAAGCGTTAGCCATGACGAAGAAATAAACTTAATGGAAGGCGGTAACGAAGTGAGCGAAGCGAACGAAATTACGCTTTAAAGCGGCTGCTCAATAAAGCGTAACTGCGCTCCCGCTGGTCGCTCCGTTACCGCCTTTCATCTCTCGCAACTCGCAACTCGTAACTTAATCATGTCATTCATCACAATTGAAAACGTTTACAAAACGTATAAAACCGGCGCATCGGAAGTTCACGCGCTCAACGGCGTTTCCCTTCAAATTGAAAAGGGAGAACACGTTGCCATTATGGGTAAAAGCGGGTCAGGAAAATCGACTCTGTTACACGTTCTGGCGGGGTTGACCCGATTCGACTCCGGGAACATTTCCATTGACGGGAACTCTGTCAGCGCGATGTCAGACGCCGCCTTGACCCGGTTCCGTCGGGAGAAAATCGGCTTGATCTTTCAGGCGTTCAACCTCATTCCGACGCTGACGGCGGAAGAGAACATCCTCTTGCCGCTTATTGCCGGCGGGAAGACTAACTTTGACAAAGACCGGCTGGAAATGCTCCTGACCCGTTTGGAAATCGCGGACAGACGCTCTCATCGTCCAGACGCGCTGTCCGGCGGAGAACAGCAGCGAGTTGCCGTGGCGCGAGCGCTGATGTCCCCGACGGATATTCTCCTTGCCGACGAGCCAACCGGGAATCTGGACTCCGCCAACTCAATGAAGCTGTGTCAGATTCTCAAAGAACTGTGTAAAGACCAGGGGCGAACTCTTCTTGTTGTAACGCATGAAAAAGAAGTCGCCGCCTTTGCGGATCGAGTTATTACGCTCAAAGACGGCAAGATTGAAAACGAATCCGTCAACAACTAAGGGGAGACTGCCATGCAACTGTTTTGTAAACTGATTTTTCGCGAGGCGTGCGTCCATCGCGTTCGGCTGGCGTTGGCTCTGCTGGCGATTATCGCAACGTCCTGCATGTCCGTCTGGATTATTGGCAGTTTCGACCAGATCTCCGCTCAAAAGCGTGACACGGCTGAAAATTACCTCGGCGCGTATCAGCTTGTCCTCTCGCCCCCGGTGGGAATGGCAGGCGGACCCGGCGGCGGAATGGGCAGAGGAGGCATGCGCGGCGGTCGACCCGGAATGGGCGGACGTCCCGGCGGTATGCCCGGCGGCATGGGAGAAAAGCCCAACGCAGAAGCCAAACCCAGCGAAGGCAAGCCGGACATGGGCGGACGTCCCGAAGGCATGGGCGGATTCGGCGGCGGCATGGGCGGCGGGCGTCCCAACTTGAGAGCGCTCAGCCCGTTGACGCCGCAGGTCATTGCCATGCTTCGCAACGACGAGGACGTTGTTTCCGTCGACACGGCTATGCAGTGTTTTGGAGTTCAGTCGGCTTTGGCGGACGAGAACTTTTCCGTCTACGACAGAATTCGTCAAGGCATGGGAACGCCGATGGGATCAGCTCTGGTCGTTGGAATCAATACAACTCAAAGCCCGTTCAAGCTGGAAGACGGCCGCTGGTTCGATACGGTTGTAACAGGCTATCCGAAAGACTCGCAGGACGTTCTGGAATGCGTTGTCGGGTCGTCTGCAATGAAGCAAATGCGCCCCATGGGAAATAAAGACAAGCGCAAGGCGGAAATCG
>CACXSS010000320.1 GCA_902770245.1 uncultured Planctomycetota bacterium
CAATTTATATAAATGTGTAATTTGATAAGTGATTTATTTTGCCGGTTTGACAAATCCAACGGGTTTTGGAATGGTCATTCTGTTGATCATCGGAACAAGGGCGTTCATGAGCAGGATGGAGAACATGACGCCTTCCGGATAGGAGCTGAAGCAGCGAAGCAGTACGGTAAAGAACCCAAATCCGACGCCGAAAATGATTCTGCCTTTGGTTGTGATGGGGTTTGTAACAGGGTCAGAGGCGATGAAAAATGCGCCCAGGAAGATTGCGCCGTTGATCACGTGAGCCATGCCGAACTGGAACGCGTGAAGCCCCATATTAAACAGAGCGGCAAAAACAAACGTTGAAATCAAAGCGGAAACCGGAACGTCCCACGTTACGGTTTTGCGAATGAGCAGGTATATGCCGCCGATAAACAGGGCGATAATAGACGCTTCGCCCAACGACCCATTTTGATGACCTATCAGAGCGGTTTGACTGATCAGTTGAGTAAAATACTCGGTGTTACCGGTTTTCAGCAGGGTCATTGGGGTTGCCTGAGTAAGAATCTCGGCAAACCCTTTATCCAACCCGCCAACATGGGCTTCTGACGGTAACAGGTACGCGCTTGCCGCCATTACGGACGAAAAGCCGAGCATGACAAACGCTCGACCGACCATGGCGGGGTTAAAAATGTTGCATCCCAGCCCGCCGAAAACGATTTTTCCCAATCCGATTGCGACAACTGAGCCAATTACGCTGACGTACCACGGCGCGCTCCACGGCAGCGACAGCGCCAGAATCAACGCTGTTACAATCGCAGAACAGTCTTCCAAATGCGGACGCCGCCCGCGCATGGATTCAAACACGGCTTCCGAAACGATGCAGGAAATCAGGCAAAGCCCAATCTGCCAGACGGCAAACCAGCCGAAGACGTAAAACGACATCCCGATAGCGGGAACAAGACTGATAATAACGTCGAGCATAATCCACCGCGTCGACAGCTTTTGATTCGACAGGTGCGGCGACGACGTTACGTATAAATCCAATTGAGTGTTTGACATGAGTATAAATAATTAGTAATGAGTAATTAGTAATTAGCAATTGACGCAAGCGTCACAAGAGAACTAATTTCCAATTATTTTTTGCTTAACTTTTGTACTTGAATCTTTCCTGTGCGGATAAGCTGAACCAGCGGGAGGCTGGCAGGACAGGTGAACGCGCAGGAGCCGCATTCGATACAGGCGGTAACGTGGTACGCCTGCAGGACGTCTGTATTTTGGAATCGAGATGCCAGCGCCAGTTTGGTCGGGATGAGGTTCATCGGGCAGACGCCGACGCAGCGGCCGCAGCGGACGCAGTTTGTTTCAACCGATTTTTTGACTTCCCGATTGGTCAGAATCGTGATTCCGCTGGTTCCCTTTGTAACGGGAATGTCAGTTGACCCGACGGCGAATCCCATCATGGGACCGCCCATGAGGATGCGGTTGGCATCTGGCTTTAAGCCGCCGCAGAATTCAATCAGCTCTGAAATCGGCGTTCCAATCGGGACGAACAGGTTTTTCGGATTGACGACGCCCCCGCCGGTAACGGAAACGATGCGGTGCGTGAGAGCTTTTCCTCGCAGAACTCGCCCGGCAACGGCAGCGGCTGTAGAGACGTTTTCTACCAGCGCGCCAACGTCCATAGGCAAGCCGGGGAACGGGACTTTTCTGCCCAGGGCGGCGCGAATGAGCTGTTTTTCGCCCCCTTGCGGGTACTTGGTTTTCATAACCCGGACGGAAACGTCAACGCCAAACGGGTTAGAAATCTTTTCAATCGTTTTAGAAACGATCTGAATGGCTGCCGGTTTGTTGTCTTCAATACAGATGTATACGGTCTTCGCCCCGACTGCGGCAGCGGTAAGAATCGCCCCGACGACAATCGGCTGCGGGAACTCGAGCATGAGCCGATAGTCGGCGGTCAAGTACGGTTCGCATTCGCAGCCGTTAATGAGAATCGTGTCGATGGGCTTTTTCTCGTTTTTGGCGATTTTAACGTGAGTCGGAAACGCCGCCCCGCCCATGCCGACCAAGCCGCCGGACTTCACCGCGTTAAAAATCGAGTTGACGTCGAAGTCAGCGGGAATCTCCCAGTCGCCGCCGTAGACGATTTTGAGCATTTCCTCTCCGCTGGGCGCGTGATCCAGGTCGACGTCCAAGGCAACGGTTGCAACGCGGCGACCGTTGGGCAGCGTCTTTTTGGCTGGACGTCCAACAGTCCCGGCAAACGGCGCATGAATGGGCGCGGAAACAAAGGCGTCCGCCGAGGCAACAACTGCGTCAGGTTCGACGGCGTCCTTTAATTTGACGACCGGAGCGCACGGCGCGCCAATATGTTGTTGAACTGCCAAAAACAGTTTTTTAGGCGTCGGGAGGATTTCAATCGCGTTGTTTTCCGCTAAAGATTTGCCCTCTGGCGGGTGAATGCCGCGTGGAAAAGTAAATGTTTTGGTTGACATAATTTAAATGTAAAACAGCTGACAAAAGCCAAGCGCTTGCAAATAATGCGTATAAATCCAAAACCGAATACGGTGTATTGTACTCAGTTTTTCGTAATTAATATTTTTCTATTAATATCGTACTGATTATTATAGCGAATTACAATAAATAATCAAGAGAGAAAAGAATAATCTTTCTCTAATTTGTCTATTGTAGCAATCTATAATAATTATGCAAGAAAGGGATAGGAAAAATTTAGAAAATTCTTTCTGCCCGGGTTTGCGAAAAACAGGGAAATATGGTATATTAGGGAGTAGGGAATCGGGAATAGGGAATAGTGAGAATAATCCCATTGTCCATAACTTTAAACCGTAAAACCCGCCAGCGCCCCCGAGAGGATCGCTTTGCGTAATTACTAATTACTAATCACTAATTACTAATTATTTCAATGTCTCAACAAACTCCGCAAGATATTATCGACGACGCAACCAGGCAGACGCTTGCTCATCTGAAGTACGCTCAGGTGTTCAACGCGCTTCTGTTGTTGCTGATATTTTGCGTGGGGTATATAATCGTCTTTGCGGTTGTGGACGCCTGGGTTCTGCCGAAGGGGAACCAAACTCTGTTCAGAATTTTAGGGCTGAGCGTTTTTCTGATTGCAATTGTCTGGCAGTTGTGGCGAATCGTTCGGTTTTGGCTGGCGTTTCGAGTCAACCCGCTCTACGTTGCCAAGACGATTGAAGATCTGTCGCCCGGCATGAAAAATGCGCTGATAAACCTGACCTGTTTCAAGATATCGGACGCGCCCCCGCCGGAAGCCGCGGTAAAGCTGGTAGAGTTCCAGGCGGCGAGAACGATTTTGCGTTCGGATTTGGAATC
>CACXSS010000321.1 GCA_902770245.1 uncultured Planctomycetota bacterium
TACCGCCCTTACGTCTCCACGGAAATGTGGATGACGACCATACAGCAGAATCTTCTGGAAGGAAAGCCCATTGTATATAGTGGTGGCAGTCATTGCTACATAGTCGACGGAATAGATGCCGACGGCCTGTGTCATGTCAACTGGGGATGGAATGGGCTCGACGATGGCTATTACGATATAGCATTGTCTAATCCTACTTCCTCCTCTGATAGCTACGTCAGTCAGCAGTGTATGATTACCGACATCAGACCGCGTCAGGCAGGCGAGCTTTATGAGGCAAAAGTTGTTCAGGCAGGAACCATGGAAAACATGGCCTGTACGGCTCTCACGTCCAACAGCTACACCTCTGCTTCATACGATACTGGTTGTGGCTTTATCAATGATGCCAATCCTGATGGAGACTTAGAGTCGGTATCGTGGAACAAAAATCCCAAAACACTTGCCTTTCCTACGATTAAATTGCCTGGTGGCAACGGCGCAGTTGTAGGTGGCGGAACCAATACCGCCAACATGCCCGACGGTATCTACAGGCAGTGCTTGGTGTACGGAGAAAAGGGTGACACCGCATCGTGGAAGATTGCCGAATGGCCATTGGAATATATGACTACTATCGAAGTGAAAGACGGGAAATACGTCTATGAGAATCATACAGTAATACTGGTACGGATTCCCGCCTGAAATGCAGGTTCCCTTTCTTAACGGTCCGTTATAATTAACACAGTACCGATGATAAACGATCGGTCGGCAAATATGAACCTTCACCGGACGAATAAAAGCCGTTTTCATCCAGGCAACAGACGACAATATTCCACAGCAGGCAGAATATGTCGGCGCGGGATACGATACGAACGACGATCCGGAATCCGGGCGGGTAAACATAGCCGCCGGTCCGGATATTTCACAACTTACAGGATATGTCTTGTTCATGTTTCTTATACTTTAAGTTAAATGAATTTTTTATAAAAATACACCATTTCGTTTTATTTGCAAGGGGGGAGAAGCTAAAATAATTATATTTTTTGGAAAAATATTTGGACTATATTTTGACTTACAAAATACCTTGCCATTTTTAATATAATTTGCTATTATGATATGAGCTTTTAATATGGAAATGTTTGAAAGTGTAGTTCATTTCAAAACAGCAAATATTTTTGTCGCTCGCTTCACGCGAGCGTGGATTGAAATTTATAACTTTTGAGTTTGAATGTCATTTTCTTATATTAAAGCTCTGGGGAAGTCAGATTTATCTGATTTCCTCAGTTTTAATATATAAATCTATTCAAACCGTTCTAAAATCATCAGGGGCTTTCAAAGTTACACTATGTTAATATATGCTTACGATACGCCTGCTTCTGAATGGTTGACACGGCTTGATTTATTCTCCAAAATTGATTACCCCGCCAATTCTGACGTTACGATTATGTGATTATTATATTCTTTAACTTTGGCGGTTCAATACAGGTATGACAGGCGCTGTCATACCTGTATAACAAAAAGTGAAAAAATGTCAGAAAAATTTTTGACATTTTATATTATCATCTATTTCGTCTCTTAGCGTCAGCACAGTAATTGCTCTGAATGTTTCCATTCAGAACAACAAAATAATATCAGATCGATGATTCAGCACAACCCATAGTTAATAAGTGATCGCACTTTTCAATTGACAACAATTACAGCTTTGAAGGCGAAGAGTTTCGTCATCAAAAACTTTAGTCAATTGATTTTAAAAATTTTGTTTGATAAACGCTAATTTAGCCGATATATCAATATATTTAACCTCCTTTCAGTTCTTCATTTACCATATCTATCTCTTATTACGGGACAGATTATATTTAGTTCGACAATTTTTTTAAAATTTTTTAGTAATTTCAAAATTTCAAGACGTTGACAACACAACTACTTTTAATTAAAAGACTTGCATAGAAGAATAATTTTCTTTTGGAGTAATAACTTCGTCTCTTGATAGCATAATAATTATCTGACTTTATTGCAGATATTCAATAATCCCTCCTCCAACGCGTTTCCACGTTGAAGGATTAAAATGTCAATTCTAAATTTACATTTCCTCCGCTTACAGTTCTGTACAGAGGTTGATGAACGCTTCGCGGACGTTAGATTTCTGTTCCGGCGAGCAGATAAAGGCGCGGCGGTTCCCGTTGGGCGTTTCGGTAAATTTGAATAAACCGTCGTCCAGAACCGTAATCGTTCCTCGGGGCGAAAGCGTGAAATAGTTTCTCCACGATTCCGGACGCGCCGGGAAAAGAACGCAGGTCAAGTCCCACGTCGGTCGTGTCTTTCCGTCCAAGCCGCCGCGATGGATGCGGTAGGATTCCCGAAGAATGGAATCTTTTGTCCGCAAGTCTGCATTGAAAGCGTCGCCGGGGAAGAGGATGTCAATGCCAACTTCATAGCCGCTGACGACGATTTCGCCGGGCCATTCCTGAAAGACCTTTGCAGCGGAGGGGATGTCGAGAATAACATTCCATTCCCGATGGTTTTCGTATTGCTTTGTATTGAACGCAAACGCGCCAGCCATCGCGCAAACCAGACGGACTTTCTTTTTCGCCAGTTCCATGCCGGTCAGCGGGGAGATGTCGTCGCCGGGCGTGTCCATCAGCCGCGCCAGGTTGGTCGACATTCCGACTTGAGCGATCACGATAGAATTGTCTTCCGCCGCTGCGAGAAGTTTTCTCAGCAAAACGATCGAGTCTTCTGGCTCCCAGTCCGCAGGGAAGGGGAACTTGGCAGAGCCGTCCTCGTTTTTCATCCCAATTGCGTTCTGCGCATACCGACCGTCGTCGGGTCTCGAGCCGTTTTTGACAAGTCCAATCGGGACGTCCGGGTGTCCGTACTGAATATTAAACGCCTTGCAGTATTTGGCGGCGTTGATATTGCTCTTGGTAATCGTCAAGCCGATAAATTCAATCTGCCCGCGCTTGACCATGTTGTGAATAATCGCCAGCGCGAGGGCGTCGTCGATGTCTCCGCCAATGTCGGTGTCGTAAATCAGCTTGACCGGTTTGTCGGGAGAATCGCGAACAGGAATGAGGTCTTCCGCCTTCACATAAGGCAGAATCGCCATGACGGCAATGAATGTTACAAATAATCGTTTCATAAAATCGACTTTCAAAAGTTGCGAGTGGATTTATCTCACGCAAAGTACGCAAAGGACGCGAAGGAATTATTATACTTGTTCTACTTGAATTTTCCCGAAAAATGAGCTATTAGCTACTAGTCGCTAGCTTGGTTATCCCTATTTCTTGCGATAATGCACGAATCAGGTTTATCAAGCTAATAGCTAGAAGCTAGTAGCTAGAGGCTTAACATCGGCGGTTCTTTCCTCTTATCGTTCCGTGCAGAGGTTGATAAACGCTTCGCGGATGTTGGATTTCTGTTCCGGCGAGCAGATGAACGCGCGGCGGTTGCCGTCGGGCTTTTCGGTAAAGCGGAACTGACCATCGTCGAGAACTTCAATCGCGCCTTTGGGCGAAAGAGTGAAATAGTTTCGCCACGATTCCGGTCGGGCGGGGAAAAGAATGCAGGTCAAGTCCCAGGTCGACTGACGCTGTCCTTCCAGCCCGCCGCGATAAAAGCGGTACGATTCCCGCAGAATGGAGTTCTTTTCACGCAAGTCCGCATTGAGGGCGTCGCCGGGAAAGAGAATGTCAACGCCGACTTCAAAGCCGCTGGCGATGATTTCGCCCGGCCATTCGTGAAAGACTTTCTTCGCCGCCGGGATGTCGTTAGTAATGTTGTATTCCCGATGATGCTCGTATTTTTTCGTATTAAACGCGAACGCGCCCGCCATGG
>CACXSS010000322.1 GCA_902770245.1 uncultured Planctomycetota bacterium
GATCTCAAAGAACTCGATCGGATTCACGATCTGGAAATTCAGGAATTCGAAAAGACGCAGGTCTTTATTCGTCAAAAGCAGCTTGATATGCACCTGGTTGACATCGAGCACATTTTCGGCGGCGAGCGCATTGTCGTCTACTATTTGGCGGACGGGCGAATCGACTTCCGGGAACTGGTCAAGATTTTGGCGGCGGAATTCCAGACGCGTATCGAAATGCGTCAGATTGGGGTTCGCGACGAAGCCAAACTCCTGGCGGACTTCGGCGACTGCGGCAAAGAAGTATGCTGCAATTCCTTCCTGACGATCATGCCGTCCGTCTCCATGAAGATGGCAAAAATGCAAAAGGCAACGCTCGACCCGTCCAAAATTTCCGGCCGCTGCGGACGTCTGAAATGCTGTCTGCGTTACGAATTCGACACCTACGAAGAAATGCAGGGCAAAATGCCCTCGCTGGGCACGTTTGTCTCTACCCCGGACGGCGACGGAAAAGTCGTCGGGCATGAATTCCTGGCGGAAAAAGTTCAGGTCGAAATGAGCGACTTCCAGATCAATTCGTACCCGATTGCCGACATCAAAGTCATTCACGAGGCGTTTGACCAGCGCGAGCTGCGGTACACCGGAGAGCAGGCTGACGCCGCGCAATTGGAACAGCTGGACGACAAACGGGAAACGCGAGGCGAGCGGCGTGACAAGCGCAAAGCCCCGCAAAAAAACATTCCCCAGGTTCAGCCCCGCAAGTCCCAGACGGACGACTCAAAAGGCTCAAACAAATCAAACGATTCTAACGATTCTTTCGGCGCGGGAATCTTGGAGTAATTCGGAATTAGGAATTCGGAATTCGGAATTAGCGCGAAGCGTAAACTCCTCACTCCTCACTCCTCACTCCTAACTCAAAAACCCTTTGTCCTAATCCAATAAACCCTTAACCCCATCTACCATCATGACTATTACCCGTTTGCTGTCCTGCATGGCAGCTGTAATTGTTCTTGGATTGTCTGCCGTTTACGCAGACGCGCCTGTTTATACAGTGGCGTCTCCCAACGGCGACGTTAAAATTACCGTTACTCAAAACGAAGCTACCCCGACGTACGCTGTCGAATTCAAAGGGAAGTCTGTTCTCAACGAATCCAAAACCGGGCTGAAGCTCCGCGACGTCAACACGACCGACGGCTGGAAGTTCGTCGGCAAAGCCGAAGCGTCGTCCAACACAACCTGGACGAATAAGTTCGGCAAGAAATCGACTTACGTTGACAACTACAATCAGCTGACCTTGACCTACGCTCAGGGCGAGCTGCAGTTCAGCTACACATTCCGCGCTTACGACGACGGCATCGCGTTCCGCTACGAACTCAGCTGCGGCGAAAGCGTCTGCAACGAATACGTTGTCGAAGAAGATCTGGCGACCTACGCGTTCTCCGGCGACTTCGACGCCTGGGTATCCAAACAGAAACAGTTTAACTCGTCACAGGAAGAATTCTTCAAAAAGAACAAGCTGTCAGACCTGGGCGAAGAAGACATCATCATTTGCCCGGTTGTTGTAGAGGCTCCTGACTTCTGCGCGGCGATTACCGAAGCAGACCTGTACGACTGGTCAGGCGAGAAATTCGCCTCCGCCGCCAAAGGAACGACAACGCTCAAAACCCGCTTGACGCCCCGAAAGGATAAGAACGGCTGCGTCGTTTTCAAGACGCCCAAAACGTCAACGTGGAAAGTTATTCTTTTGGGAGAAAAGCCGGTTGACCTGATCAACAACTCCGGCGTTATTCTCAACGTCAGCAAACCGTGCCAGCTGGAAGATACGTCCTGGATTGAACCGGCTCCTTCCGCCTGGGACTGGTGGACCGGCAGCAACAAAGTCATGAACACGGAAACGACGATTGACAAGATCAACCTCGCCTCTGAAATGGGCTGGAAGTACATGACCGTCGACGACCCGTGGTATTACAGCTCCATGTTCAAGAGAATCAAGGGGCAAGCTCCCGACACCACCCGCAGCGCGCCCAATATCGACCTGGACAGAGTTTTCGCGCAGGCGAAAGAAAAGGGCGTCCGGATTTGCTTCTGGCTTCATTACAAAGACCTGATCGAATGCGGCGTTGAAAAGACGTTCCAGCAGTACGAAAAATGGGGCGTTGCCGGCGTCAAGATTGACTTCATGGATTCCGAAGAACAGGAGATGGTCAACTGGCTCAACGAAACGGCGGCTTTGGGCGCCAAGTACCATTTGATGGTCAACTATCACGGCATGTACAAACCGACCGGTTTGGAACGCGCCTATCCCAACCAGATTACTCGCGAGGGCATTCGCGGAAACGAATACAACAAGTTCTCCGCCGGCATTTTCACGGATCATACCGCCACGCTGCCCTTTACCCGCTATCTGTGCGGTCCCGCCGACTTCACCCCCGGCGGCACGCTCAACGATCAGCCGGAAGTTTTCAAGAATTCGGTTATTCCAACTCACGTCGTTGGAACCCGCGCTCACGAAATGGCTCTGTGCATTCTGTACGACAGCCCGCTGATGACCCATGTCAGTAATGACAGCATCGACCTCATTTCGGGGCATATCCTCACCTGTTGGGCGAAGCCGAAAGAGATTGACGACCAATATATTGCACCGTTCAACTATACCTTGACCCGCATCCTTGACGGTGCGACTTCCATCGTTTACGAAGGTGCCGACACGACCTTCCTTGATTCCAACCTTGACCTCGCGGCGGCGACCACATTAATATATAAGGTGCAAATGCGCGACGCCAACCAGCAAACGATGGGCGAGAGCGCAACGGCCTCGGCGGTGATGCTTACGGCCAACGGAACCTTCAACGAAGCCCGCCTTTCATGGACAGAAGCCGTGCCTTGGCTCGTTGACAGTACGCAAATTTTCAAAGAAGTTGAAAATCATTTCGTTAGAATCGCTTCGGTGACGAATTTTGAATACACCGACACCGATGTGGAAAGCGATGGCATTTATCGCTATTATGTCCGCACCTTCGGGCATTACACTTTGGAGGGCATCATGCGACCTTTAATCAATTATTCGGCTATTAAGTCGGTGCGGATTGGGCATGAGGAACCGATTGAGGAGTTTTCCTACAAATTGCCCAACGTGTTCACGCCCAATGGCGACAGTTTTAACGATGTTTTTGAACCGATAGTGACAGGTATTGATTTGATTGTCAATGCAAAGACGGTCATTTTCAACCGTTGGGGAAATATCCTTTGGGACACCGACGACCCGCTCATCCAATGGGACGGCAAGAGCAAACTGACCAAAATGGACTGCCCGCCCGGCACCTATT
>CACXSS010000323.1 GCA_902770245.1 uncultured Planctomycetota bacterium
CACCAAATGCGTCGCTCAACTGATGCGCGATTTCGGCGCGATCCCGTCTCCGCACAACAGCTTCCTGCTCAACATCGGTTTGGAATCGCTGCACGTTCGCATGCCGCGACACTGCCAAAACGCTCAGGCGGTTGCCGAGTACCTCGACGCGAACCCGAAAGTCGCGTGGGTCAACTTCAGCGGGCTGCCGTCCAACAAGTATTACGCTTTGGCGCAGAAGTACATGCCCAACGGAACGTGCGGCGTCGTTTCTTTCGGACTCGTTGGCGGTCGCGCCGCGGCAGAACGGTTCATGAAAGAGCTTAAAGTCGCGATTATCGCCACTCACGTTGCCGACGCTCATTCCTGCTGTCTGCACCCGGCAAACGCCACGCACCGACAGCTTTCCGACGCGGAACTGGAAGCCTGCGGCGTCAAGCCCGACATGATCCGTTTATCCGTTGGAATCGAAGATATCAAAGACATTCTGAGCGACATCGAAAACGCTCTGAAGGTAGTCTGACGAGTTGCGAGTAGCGAGTTGCGAGACGGCGTAGCGCGTCGTCTCGCTTTCCTACTGCCTACTGCCTACTGCCTACTGCCTACTGCCTATTGCCTACTGCCTATTGCCTCTCCCCGATGAAACGAATAATAATAATACTCCTCCTGACGCTTTGTTCAACCGCGTTTGGGCAAATGCCCGACAATTTTTCCGAAACGGTACAGAAAGCGATTACCGCTGTTTCGCCGTCGGTTGTTTCTTTACAGCCTGTCGGCGGCATGGAAGCGACCGGGAAAAGCCTCATCCCGGAGGTTTCCACCGGCGTGTTCGTTTCGACAGACGGATATATTATCACAACGTCGCTGGGATTCGACCCGGCGCCGCCGTCGATTATCGTTCGTCTCAACGACGGCAAAATCTGTTCGGGAAAGGTCGTCGCGATTGACAAGATTCGCAAGCTGGCGTTATTGAAAATCACGACGGACGCGCCAACGCCGGTTCCTCAATTCGCTCCCCGGGCGGAATGGAAAGTCGGGCAATGGACGATCGCCTGCGGTCGCGTCTTCCCGCCCAATAAAGAGGGCGTCAGTTCCGTCAACGCGACTGTCGGGATTCTTTCTGCCTTAAGCCGCGTTTGGGGTATTGCCGTTCAGACAGACGCGGCAGTTTCGCCTAACAACTACGGCGGACCGCTGCTGGACGTTCGCGGGCGCGTTATCGGGATTATCGTTCCTCTGTCTCCGCAAAGCGATGAAGCCGACGCCGGCGTTGACTGGTACGATTCCGGAATCGGGTTTGCGATTCCGTGGGAAGACGTTCAGTCTGTTCTGCCGAAACTGTCAAAAGGCGAAAACATCGTTCCGGGATTTATCGGTTTCGCGACGGAAGTTCCCAACCCGTCTATTGCAGAACCGGTTCTGGTTGACCCGCCCAAAGACTCGCCCGCTGACAAAGCCGGGTTCAAAAAAGGCGACCGGATCGTTTCCGTCGACGGGAAACCGGTTGCGACTTTCGCTCAGTTCAAACGGGCAATTTCCGGCAAAGCGCTCGGCGACGCGATCGAAGTTACCGTTGAGCGCAAAGGGAAAAAGGACGCTGATCCTGTAACGATTACAAAACAGATTACTCTGGCGGAACGTCCGAAAAAGGCTGAAAAAGAGGAAGAGGAGAAAAAGCCCGGCTTGCTGGATCAGCTCCGAAAGAACCTCAAAGACCTTATGCCGAAACTGCCGAAGAAGCCTGAAAAATGAATTTATCGCTCAAAGACAAAGGGCGATACATCTTCTGGATTGGCATCGCTCTGCTGACGCTCCGATTTATCATGGCGTTCAAGTCGGGCGATTTCACGCGGCAGGAAGCCAGCCTGGCGGCAACCGGGCTGCGCGGCGGAATTATGCTCACAACTATCGGCTTGGCGTGGGATCAGCTGATCAAACTGCCGCTGTGGCTGTTCATCCTGATTCCGATTGCGACGCTGCTGATTATCGCCTGGCCGCGGCAAGCGGTCTTTCTCATCCCGTTGATATTTATCCTCCTTGCCGTCAAACGCTGGTTTGACAGATGGACGACGCCAAAGACGAGAAAGAAAAAAAGCCAGAAAAAGCGAAGTCGGAAGAGTTAAAAGTTGATCAATTCCGCATGCAACGACAGGAACCCGCTCCCGTTAGTCGTTTTAGACGAATCATAGTTTTTATTCCTAAATCTTCTCTATCTTCTCGCGTTTTCTTAAAATAATCAAAAATTCTCTCTCTTTTGCTTGATAATTTCAAAATACAGTGTATAATATATGGTATATACAGGAAACATATTTTGAGATTAAATCGTCAAAAATGTATCTGCTATAAAATCGTTCACAACCTCATTTTCCTTTTTTCATACAACGTAAAATCATGATTAGTTCATTTAGAGCGCGTATTCAAGCAGTCCTTTTGGCTTTTGCCGCGGTTCTCTTTACCTCCGGCGCTGCGTTTGCAGATACTTATACGCTGACAGCGCGAACGGAACCTCAACAGACAGGTGTAAACGGGTTGCCTGAGGGCAAGTCGTATTGCGACTTGACGTCAAGCGACACTCTTATCGTTACTGCAACCGGGGCGCAACTGTATTTTAACAGAAGCGCCAACCTTGCTGTGCCAATTACCGTTTCCGGGTTCGGAGACGGAACCGGCGCTTACCACGCGACCGGTAAATTCCGTATGCAAAACAGCGGTACTGTTGTTAACCTCAACGGTCTGGTAACTCTGGCAGGAGATACGTTTATTGGATCGCACGATCCTGTAGGCAATCAGGGGACGCTTAACTTCAATAATCAAATAACAGGGTCTGGCGGGTTAATTACATGTATTGGAACAAACGGTTACGTTCATTTGAATAACACATCACAAACCAATCTCAATAACTATCAGGGTAATACGCAGCTCGGCTATCCTGAAATGTATAATTATAATACGTATCGACCTTATGCCGGAGTTGTTTATCTTGACGCAAACGAACAGATTCCAGACGCTCTTACAGCTGGCGCTTCCGCCACTGGAAATTTAATCCTGAACAGTTACACTTCCAATAACCAGATTTCGAAGCTGTATCTTGGAAATCACACAGAAACCGTCAACGGTTTGGTTTCTGAGGATACGGGTACGGCTTTAAGTATTATTACCGGCGAAAGCGGCAGTAAACTGACAGTCGGCGCCAACAACGCGACGGCGTCCTATTCCGGCTTGCTTCAAGGGGAAATGTCGTTTGAGAAAATCGGGTCAGGCGCTCAGACGCTGTCCGGCGCTAATACATATACCGGCGCGTTGGGAACAGGAGCTGTTACAAATAGCGCAACGTTGAAATTCAATTACAATGCTGATAAAACGCTCTCCAACTCCATTTCCGGGGCTGGAGCGATTGTCAAAGAAGGAACCAACACAGTTAAGCTCGACGGCGCGTTTTCCAGTACGGGAAACATGGCTATCAATGGCGGCAAGGTTTCCGTGTTGATGGATGGAACAAACAAAAAGTTTAACGTTAAAAACCTGTCCGGTTCTGGCGAGTTGGAATTGCGCTTAGCCAGCGGCAACAGCGATACGCAAATGACAAGCCTGGTTAGCGATAACTTTACCGGCGTGATTTCTTTGGTTCAGGAAGGAGCCGCCAGCAGCAATAAAGTCTATACAAATACTCAAACGTTTGAAGGATTCAATCTTAAAGTCAATAACGGGACTTCGATTTTTATTGCCGGCTCTCAGTTCAAAGGCAATGTTCAGATTACAGGAAATGGCAACAGTGAAAACCGCGGGGCTTTGCGCATCGCCAGCAGCGTCAGCGGAAATATTACCGTCGCTTCAGATGCGAACATTGCATTTGATGGCAATAATACTGTTTCCGGCGCAATTGATTCCGGCGCTTCCAGCGGAGAAGTTACGTTGTTTATTAATGGTACAACCGATGGAACAACTGTAACGGTGAACAGAACTGCAGGAACGTTAAGCGGCGCTATTTCCGATGGAACTTCAGGTTCAAAATTAGGTTTAA
>CACXSS010000324.1 GCA_902770245.1 uncultured Planctomycetota bacterium
GCCAATATACATAGCGTTTTGGGATTGGTTTTTCTAAAGATGGAACGCTTTGACGAAGCGGAATCCGCGTTGAAGGAAGCTGTAACGCTCTATCGTCGGTTAGTTAATGATAATCCTGGCGTATATAATCAGGATTTTATAGGAACTCTGGTTATGTGCGGGGAATATCATTTTAATACTGAACGTTATGATGAAGCGGAAAAGGATTTGCTTGAAGCGCTTCAACTCTCGCAAGATGATGACGATATTGTTCACGTGAAAGTTATGTTAGGCAATTTGTATCGTAAAACAGAACGTTTTTCTGAAGCGGAAGGCGTTTTTAAGGATGCGCTGGAAGTGTGCCGTCAATTGGCAGCTGAGAATCCAGACGTTTATAAGCCTGCCATTGCAGACGTCTTGAGCGATTTGGCGAGAACGCATCTGAAACAGGATCGCGAGTCCGAAGCGAAAAATGAGTTGAATGAAGTCGTTAATATTTGCCGAAGCCTGAACGAATCTGAGGATTCTTTGGTATTCGTTGGAAGGGGATTCTTTACCTTGGCGCATATTTATAAAGAAAATTTACACGATTATTCACGCTCCAAAGAATTGTTGCTGGAATCACAGGACGCTTTCGAAAAGCTTAATAAACTCCATCCTGGAGTGTTTGATGACAGCCTTAATTCTGTTAGGGACAGTATGAAGCTCCTTGAGGAGGAGAATGGTTCATCAAACCAGGATTAGGACTTGTCTTAATCTTTATAGTTTTATTACGGATGTTTTTCAAAGACCTTTAATCCAATAGTGATAATTATTTAACTATGGCTAAGAAGTATATTCCAAACCCTGTTAAAACGTCAAAAGTGGTTTTGCCGCCGGAGATTGACGAACTGACGGAAAAGCTGGCGGAGAACGCTCACGACCATTGGGCGCAAAATCGTCTCAACGACGGCTGGACTTACGGTCCGCAGCGGGACGACGCGAAAAAGCTTCATCCCTGCCTGATTCCGTACGCCGACTTGCCGGAAAGCGAAAAGAAGTACGATCGCGACACCGCTATGGAAACGCTTAAAGCGGTTTACGCCTTGGGCTATCGCATCGTAAAAGAAGACTGAACCGACAGCGGAAAAGCAAGTACGTTTTTTCTCAGCTTGTCTGCAATTTGCTCCCGAAAAGAAAAAGATGAAAGATATAAAAGAATTGTATAATTCTGGAATGTCGTACATGATGGAGCAGCGTTTTTCCGAGGCGGAAGCGGCGTTTCTGGAAGTCTTGGCAAACTTGCAGAAACTGAATGAGGAAAAACCGGGCGAGTACGACGGCTTGATCGCCAGGACGAAGAATAGACTGGGATTTTTGTATTCCCAAATGGAACGCATTTCAGAAGCGGAATCCTATATGACAGAAGCGAGAGAAATCTATAGGCGATTGGTTGTCGAGAATCCAGACGCTTATAATGATGAGTTCTCGGAGGATCTCATCAATCTTGGGAGGCTGTATCTGAACACAGAACGCTATTCAGAATCGGAAGCCAGTTTTCTTGAATCGCTTACGGTTTTACAGAATAAAACCAATACTGCTTTTGTTCGTCTAAATTTGAGCGATTTGTATGCCAAAACAAACAGATACTCGCAAGCCGAGGAGAATTATAACGAGGCATTGAAGATTTATCGTCTCTTGGCGGTTGAGGAGCCAGAGGAATACAATGACTGCGTTTTGCATACGTTAGAGGATTTGGCAAGTCTGTATTTGAAACAGAGGCGTTTTTCCGAGGCAGAGGCGAAGTTGAATGAAGCGTTATTTTTGGGTCGAAGCCTGATCTCTGAATCCGAATCGGAGGATTCGCTGGAATGTGTAGGATCGTTTCTCCTCAGTTTGGCGCAGACTTATGAGTTTAACTTCCATAATATCCCACGCAGCAAACAATTATTGCAGGAATCGCTCAGCATATTCAAAAAACTCAATGGCCTTCGTCACGGAGAATATAAGTATATGCTCAATGCTATTAAATGCTCATTGGTTCGGTTAGAAAAGAAGGACAACGGTTCTTCAAACAAAGATTGAGACTACAGTTCAATGAACTTCATGTTTGCGCCGTAGCGGGTTCCTGCCGCGGCGTAGAGGGTTCCGTCGAAGAAGCTGATTCCCGACCAGACGGAGTTGACGTCCTGAGAGCCGAAGACGCTTTGCGACGGCGTGAAAGCGCTGCGTGACAGGTTCTTAACGTCTGTTCCGTCTGAGAGAATCGTTTTCATGACGCTGGTTCTGTCGCCTTTGACGGGGGAGTCCTCGTCCGTCTGGAAACTGACGACCAGCTGACCGTTGGGCAGCTCGACAACGCCCGGCGCGGACGCCTTGGAACTCTTCGTTGTCGGGCGATAAATCTCAACCGGCTCTGACCAGTTTTTCCCGTCTGTTGAGTAAATCAGATTGATAACAAACGGGAACCCGTCTTTGGCTTTCTGCGTCCCTTCGATAATACAGACGTATTCTCCGTTTTTCAGCTGCGTCCAGACGGGCATGCCGTCGCGGGAACGGTGTTTGTTCCCGTCGGAAACGACGGTTCTGTTTGTCCATTGGGAGCCGTCCCAGACTTTGTACTCTATATTCTGATAGTTAGAATGCATAACAGACGCCGCATCGTTGGCGTAGAAGCAGGTCAGCTTCCCGTTGAGCGTTCCCAGATACGGCTCCCAAATGCCGCCGCGGGATTCCCAGTATTGAGCAACGGTGGAATGATGCGTCCAGGTTTGCCCTTCGTCCTGCGAAACGCTGACTTGCAGCGACGTATAAAACCCTTTTGGTTCGTTTCCAACGGCGCGATAGGCGAGATACAGCGTTTTACCGTCGCGATAAAAGTTGACGTTGGCGCAGCGTTTGTCCGGACGAAACGACGCTTGAACGGGTTCCGTCCACGTTTTGCCGTTGTCGGAACTGGCAAGCGTCTTGATTCCGCTTCCCGTTTCTATTCCCGCCAGAATCCGCCCGTCTGCCAGCCGGCAAATTCTCGGAGCGTATCCTCGAGAAGAAATCAGCCGCGCCGTTCCGTCTGACCATGAAAAAGAAATCTGCCTGGACGTTTCGGTCGCGTTCTGCTGTGAAAACGTTACACAATTCAATCCCAGCGCCCAAAACGCGACTGTCAGAAGAACGATAGAATATGGCTTGATGGTCATGATTAAGTGCATAGTGCGTAGTGCATAGTGCATAGGACGCAAGCGCTCATCTCACTATGCGCTAGGCGCTAAGTATCACTGATAAAGTGCATAGTGCATAGTGCATAGGACG
>CACXSS010000325.1 GCA_902770245.1 uncultured Planctomycetota bacterium
GATGACCGGCAAGACGTCTCCTGCTACTGTTACAGAAGTCAAAGACGGGTATACGTCCATTCGGATTCCCGTCGCCAGTAACGAAGCGACCCTGTTTGTTTTTGACTCAATGCAGCAGGCGCAAGTCTCCGCGCCGGTTAAACCGATAGAGTATGACGTCGTTTCAATTGAAGGTGCGAAGCCGCACGGGCAAGAGGACGAGGTTATGCATCCGAACAAGCCTGTTTCGGCGCTACCCACGTCCAATCGGGAACCGACCCTGTCGGGGGCGTGGTCGTTCAAACTCCTGCCGACCATGGACAACCGGTGGGGCGATTTCCGGCTTCCTGTTACAGACGACAACAAAATTATCGGGGCGGAAGCCAGACGAGTGGAATATCGCCGCGCTGGACCGGTAAAACACATTATAACGTCTGTCGGGAATGGTCATGCACATGCAGCGCCTGTATTCGAGGACTGGAAGTCCGGTTCCGTCGGATTCGGGCAGCGGTTCTGGCTTAAATCGACGCCTATGACGGACGCGCCGACGTCTAATCCGGTGGAGTCGTTAGAGAATCTCGATTCTTCCTGGAAGCCGTACGAATTCTCATGGCGATATGGAATTGAAGGGAATCTCGGACATCAGGGCAACCACGGCTTGAAAGAGAACTTCTCCGATGGCTTTATCGCGCTGGGAAAGACGCAAAAAGGGACTCCCGGTCACCATCATTACATTTACGTAAAAGAGAATCCGCCCAAACGGTACTATCTGACAACGTCCGTTTGCGGGACGGGAACTGTTACAATCCAAAAGGGCGGGAACCTGCCAGACGCCGTTTTTCTGGACGATCAGCCCATTCCTCCGGACGCGAAAACGATTGAACTGACCGGCAAACCGCAGATTTTGACGCTCTCGTATTCGACGGCAGGGCGCGGGTTCTGGTTTCTGGAAAAAGGCATTCACGAACAGCGTCAAGCGCAGCCCGAATGGGATGACTTCACCAGAGAACAGAAAGAAAAGGCGTTCCCGAACTCAATGAGCTGGTATACTCTCGATAAGGTTGAGTTCAACATAAATCAACCGACGACGATGGAATATCGATTTTTCGCGCCCGCCGGGCTAGAGGCTATAACGCTCACGCTGGACAGCGCTGTTACAACTGAACCGATCGTTTATGTTGACGGCAAAAAATACGCCGTAATTTCGACGGAACCGACTCAGGCTAAAACGCGCCGATGGATATGTAATACTATTTTTAGAGTGGAAAGACCGTCTATTGTTGAGGTAATCATTCCCAATTGTCCGCTTCCCGGCGGCGCGGCGTTTGCGGAACCGATTATGTTCTCAACCAGTCAGGGCGTACTTGACAAGCTGGCGGATTGGAGCGAAGCGGGAATGGGGCTGGACTACTATTCCGGCGGCGCCGTCTACGGAAAGACGATTACTGTTACAAAAGAGCAGGCGCAAAAGAAAGCCGTGTTGTCGCTGGGCGACCTCAGCGCGACGGCAGAAGTCCGAATCAACGGGAAATCCGCCGGCGTCTTGGTCTGCCAGCCGTGGGAACTCGACGTTACCGGCTTTTTAACCGAAGGCGAAAACCGGATAGAAATTGAGGTCTACAGTACGTTGGCGAATCATTACCGAAGCATTCCAACGCAATATCACGGCCCGACGTACAAGTCCGGCTTAATTGGTCCGGTCGAGCTGCTGTTTGAGAAATAGGCGAGCCGGGGTGCGTAAGCCCCCGGAACAACTTGAAAAAAAACTTCCCTAAAACATTTCCCGTAACGCCGGAGGGCTGAACGTCATGAAAAAATTATTTCCCGTTTTTGTTTTGTGTTTCTTCCTTGCAGCGGTTAGCGCGTATGCGCAGATGCTGGATCGCTCGGACTCACGGGTTCAGACTACGTTTAACCCCGGCGCCGACTGGAAAGTTCTGGGAACGGTTCGACCGAAATCTGTCACGGAAATCACAGCTGGGCAGAACTGGACGCTTGGCTGCGAGACGCTCGACCGGGACTATATTTTCTGGGACACGTACAAAGAGTACGTTGCGCCGCTGGGAATCCGCCGGATTCGTCTACAAGCCGGCTGGGCTAAAACGGAGAAGAAAAAGGGAGTTTACGATTTCGCGTGGCTTGACGAGGTAATTGACGACGCTCTCGCTCGCGGGCTGGAAATCTGGCTTGAGACCGACTACGGAAATCCGATTTATCCCGGCGGCGGAGGTTGGGATCTAGGCGCGGGGTTCCCTGTCTCGGAGGAAGGACTTGCTGCGTGGGATCGCTGGGTGGAAGAGCTGGCGAAACGCTATAAAGGGAAAGTCCGCGACTTCGCCATGTGGAACGAGCCTGACATCGGGAAGAAAAAAACGTCTGAACAGATCGCTCTGTTCAACATTCGGACGGCGGAAACGATTCTGCGCGTCAATCCGGACGCCCGAATCGGGGCGCTGTCGCTGGCGCACAATGATCCGGCGAAAGTAAAAGCGTGTCTTGACGTTTTTGAGCGCGAGGGGAAAATGCATCTCTTTACGTGGCTCATTTACCACGGCTACGCGCCGAACCCGGACGCGTCATATAAAAACGTGACAGAACTTCAGAAAGTCGTCGATTCTTACCCGCACAAGCTGAAACTATGGCAGGGGGAAAACGGTTGTCCTTCTGAAATGGCGCATAAATTCGCGCTTTCCAATCACCCGTGGAGCGAACTGACGCAGGCGAAATGGGACGCTCGCCGGATGCTGGGCGATTTGGGTCACGACGTCGTTTCGTCCGTGTTCACAATTTGCGATTTCGATCACACCGGCCGAGAAATCAACCGGAAAGGGCTTTTGAAGATCAACGACAAAAAATCGCTCGCCAAGGTCAAAATGGCGTACTATACCGTTCAGAACATTGCGTCGCTTTTCGACCTTTCGCTTGAACGTCAGAAGGAATACGCTGCGAACGTTTCGGACGAAAATGTAACGTGGTTCGCGTTCCGCGACGGCGAGAAAAAGCAGGACGTTCTCGTTTTCTGGGACGGGACGAAGATTCCCTCCGAGTCGAACGAAGCAAGGAAAACGACCTGGACGCTGGAAAACGCTCAGATTGCGGAACCTGTTCTGGCAGACGTTGTAACCGGTCGCATTTACAGGATTCCAGACAAAAACATTGGTAATTGACCCAATTCTGGACTGATGTATAATACTTATATGAATATCAAGTCCTATGAATTGCTGATTAAAACCGAAAATACGGCAAAAAGATAT
>CACXSS010000326.1 GCA_902770245.1 uncultured Planctomycetota bacterium
GATAATATTAAACGAATCCCCGTCGCGCAGGTTCTTGACGACGTATTTCAGAGCGTCTTTTGCCTGGGCGATTTTCTTGCCCATCATGGATCCGGAGGTGTCGAGAGCAAAGACGACGTTTTTCGCGCGCGGCTTTTCGTCTTTTGCCTTAATTTCCGGGCTTCCCAACAAGAGGAAATAGCCTTCCTCGTCGTCTTTGTTGGGCATGTAGCTGACGGTTCGCGTTGTCAGCTTTTCCGTTCCGACGTCAAACAGAAGACGGAAATCGGCGTCCGGCACGATTTTTTCGACTTCCCAGGAAATCGACGCGGACTTTTCCGTCGGCCGCTGGATTTTGATTTCCTGCGTGGGCGAATAGACGTTGCGAATCGGGTCAGCGCTGTCGATAGTAACGTGAATATTAATCTTGCCGACCGGCTTTGTCGAGTATTTAGCCGTTGCCAGCGGGAAGAGGAAGTCCGTCAGACCGTCCGTCCGTTTGCAAAGCTGAGTATACTTCAACGACACCGTTCTCGACGCCTTGGGCGGGATCGGGAAAACGCTGGTCTTGAACATGCCGTATCCCATCCATTCCAGCAGAGCCGGATCCAAATTCTTCCGGACGATGCTCTCGTAAACCTCGCGGGCTTTATCCGCCGCCATGATTTTAGCGGGGAACTCTTTGCCGTCTACCATGAGCGTCAGCTGATCAATCGCGCTGTCGTACGGGAGAGGGAACATGAACGACGCTTCCATCTGAGTGGAACCTTCGTTCGTAAACGTTTGTGAAACCATAACTTCCGCCGCCTGATCGGTCATCGTAACGTGAACGTCGATGCTGTCGATCTTGTATTCCAGAACGGGTCGTTCCGGACGCGGACGCGGTGGCAGAATCGGCGGGAACGGTCGTGGCGGGAACGGCGGATGAATGATAATTATTTCCGCACGCGGCAGCCGCGCTTCTTCAGAAACCAAAACGCCCTGAGCGTACGTTGCAACGGCGCACAAAACTACCGCCGCCGCTGTAATCAGAGCTGTCAACAGGGAAAATCGCTTGTTCATAAATTGTTCTCCTTGTAAAAAAAGAGGAAAAACTCAAATAATCGCCTTTTCAAACCGGCTTTACTTATTATTACGGATTAGAAGAAAAAATGCAAGCGAAAAAAGAGAAAAAATTTTCGAGGGGGGTAGAATTTCCTTGGGGAGATATGCGTTTGAACACTCGCCCCGCTTTTCGCCAAATGTTTGATCGATAAAGCGGAGCTAAACGAACGACGATTAATCAAAAGTATTCCCCGATTAAATCCCGGAACCGATTGAAAAAGGTTGTCAGCTTTTCCAGAATGGTTTCCCGCTTTTGCGCTCTTTGACTGTCAGGAGTAAAACGAGACATCCCCGGCAGAACATGGGCAAGAGCCGTTCCGGTTTGCTGAATATAGCCGTCGCGAAATGCGTTTTTAATGTATTCGTAAGCCGCGTCGCGGTTCAGGTTTTCCGATTCTATAATGGAATCAAATTCCTCGATTTTCTTTTCGTTGACAAACGCTCTCCAGTCCTCGTCAATAGAGCTGGTTGGAGTGAGCGAGGCAATAAAATTTTCGATGAGGTCTTTTTTGTTTCGCAATTCCAGACTGGCGTCAATTGTCTTTTGAATCTTGACCAGAATCTCCTTGTCCTGCATGTTGCTGTCGTGATACATGCGAATGAGCATAAGAATATAGTCAATGTTGATATCGACCTGTTTAATCAGTTCAATTTCAAAAACGACGTCGTCGTTGATGTCCTCGCTGTCGCCGCGCTTTATTTTTCGGAACTCGGCGTACAGGTCAAGATACTGGCTTTGATAATCCTGCAGATCGCGTTCAGAAATTTTGTCATTTTCTTCAAACTGATCGAATACGGAAAGGACGTTGCGGAATTTGAGAATCGCCCCGAAAAGGCGAATGAACTGTTTTTGATTCTCTTCGCCCTGAATGGGTTCTCCAACGGGGTATTCCCGCCGAAGCTGTTCGATAAGCTGAACGTATCCGGGCACGAACTCGCCTTTTTCGTCGACAAAGCCGTTGTAATAATCGTCGAACTTTCTGAGCAAAACCAGACCTCCGGCTTCCTTATCGCCAAAGCGTCTTAAAGCGTTGTTGGTCGCTTCTTCCAGATTTCGGAAACAAACGATATTCCCAAACGTTTTAATCGAGTTCAAAATTCGGTTGGTTCTGGAATACGCCTGCAGCAGCCCGTGCATTCGCAGGTTTTTATCAACCCAAAGCGTGTTGAGCGTTGTTGCGTCAAACCCGGTGAGAAACATATTGACGACAATAAGCAGGTCAATCTCCCGGTTTTTCATTCGCAGCGACACGTCGCGATAATAATTCTGAAACTTTTCCGCCGACGTGTCATAATTGGTTTGAAAGAGCCGATTATAATCCTCAATGGCGGATTCCAGAACGTCTCTGGCGGTTTTATCCAGTTCGTTTGTACTTTCGGAGTTCTCTTCTTCCAGCAGCCCGTCAATTTCGTCGCCGTTGGGGGCGTAACTGTAAATCATGGCGATTTTCAGACGTCGATACGGTTCCAGTTCCGCCATCTTCTTTTGGAACTGCTTGTAATACAAAATCGCAGCGTTGATAGACGAAACGGCAAAAATGGAGTTGAACCCGGTAAGCTGAACAGATCGTTTTTTCTCTGTTACATCATGCCGATTTTTGGCGGACGCCGTTTGCGCGACGTTGTCTAAAACATTAAACAGATACGACTGCTCCGTTCGCTTTGTTTTCTGGTTGAAATGATCTACAACGTACTCGACAATCTTTTTAATTCGACGCGGGGAATTGAGCGCTTTTTCGCGGTCAATGTCGTGAACTTTTTTATCCACGATGTTTTCCGCCTCTTTCATCGTGCTGATATAATCAATTCGAAACGGAAGAACGTTTTTGTCGTTTATGGCGTCAACGATTGTATAAGTGTGCAGCTTTTCGCCAAACGTCTGTTCTGTCGTTCGCAAATCGACGTGTTTTCCGGGACTGGAATTCTCGGCAAAAATAGGCGTTCCGGTAAATCCAAAGAGAAAATACTTTTTGAAGTTTTTGACAATCGCCTTGTGCATGTCGCCAAACTGCGAACGATGACATTCGTCAAAAATCAGAACGATCGGCTGCTGAAACACCGGATGGTTTTTGTTCTTGTCGACAAAAATGGACAGCTTCTGAATTGTCGTAATAATAATTCTCGCCTTGGGGTCTTCCAGCTG
>CACXSS010000327.1 GCA_902770245.1 uncultured Planctomycetota bacterium
ACGACCGACTCAATAAAAAACAATTATCACAAACAATAATTACTTCCTCTTAAGTTGATACCTATGGGGTTTCACCCACGGCTAGAAATATTGAACCGCTACGCGGTTCTAGTTGAACGCTTCGCGTCTATTTTTTAAAACTTTGCGGACTTTGCGTGAGGTTTTGTTGTGCGGCAGAGGACTGCCGCGAGCCGGCTTCCCGGTGTGCGTGCGCAGGACAAACGTTTTGTTCGCCTGTCGGCGAATGCGTAATTCCGCTCCCGATGGTCGCTCCATTACCGCCTTTCAATTTTCTCGCAACTCGCAACTACTAAAAAAGGGGTCTTTACTTAAATTAGATTTCTTTGTATAATATAAATATAATGCAAGGAGTACCTACAGGCCCCTGGGGGGCGATCTGTCGAACATTTAAACTGGGCGCAGCTGGAAAGCTGGCGCAGTGGGCGACGCTATTGCCTAAAATCAACGCCTTGGAAGAGGATTTAAAGGTCTTGTCCGACGGCGCAATGAGAAAGGCGAGCTTGTCGCTGCGGTATCGCGCCCGAAGCGGCGAGCCGCTCAAGGATTTGCTTGTTGAGGCGTTTGCGCTGGTTCGAGAAGCCGGGCGGCGGAAGAAGGGCATGCGCCATTACGACGTCCAGATGCTCGGCGGCATCTGTATTGCCAACAGAACGATTGTCGAAATGCAGACAGGTGAAGGTAAAACCCTGACAGCTACTGCCCCGCTGTATCTTTACGCCCTGGCAGGGAAGGGCGTTCAGCTGGCAACGGTCAACGATTATCTTGCCAAACGAGACGCCGATTTGATGGAGCCAATTTACGAGTTGCTGGGCATGAAAGTCGGCGTGATTCAAACGCAGCAGCAAACCAACGAGCGCCGCGCGGCGTACGCCAAAGACATCACCTACGGGACAGCGAAAGAGTTCGGGTTTGATTTCCTTCGAGACCGTTTGCTTAAACGACGAATCAGCGAAGGGGAAATGGATCTCATCGGCGCTATGCTCGGCGGACCGGGTCAGAACAACGAACAGCCGGTTCAGCGCGACGCTTTTTTCTGTCTGGTCGACGAGGCGGACAGTATTCTCATTGACGAAGCCCGAACCCCTCTGATTATTTCTGCCATGCCGGGCGAAGCGGAAAAGATTGCTGTCGCAACGTACAAATGGTGCGCGGAAAACGCGCTCCAGTTTGAGGAGGACGTCGATTACGAATACAAGCAGGAAACCAAAGAGCTGGACTTGACGCGCGAAGGGCGTCGCAAGGCGCGAATGCTGCCCAAACCGCCGGAGCTGGATACCGTCGGCATGTTCGACATCTATACAAAAATCGAGATGGCGATTAAAGTCCAGAAAGAGTTCATTCGAGACCGTCAGTACGTCGTCCGCAACGGCGAAAAAGGCGAGGAAATCGTCATCGTAGACGAATTCACTGGTCGTCTGTCGGAAGGACGAAAATGGCGCGAGGGCGTTCATCAGGCGGTCGAAGCCAAAGAGGGCGTGGAAATCACCGTCGACACCGGACAGGCGGCGCGAATCACCGTTCAGGACTTCTTCCTTCGTTACGAACATCTGGCGGGCATGACCGGTACTGCGGCGTCGAGCGCCCGAGAGTTAAAGCGAATCTACCGTTGCAACTTCATGGCGGTTCCGACCAACAAA
This sequence comes from uncultured Planctomycetota bacterium, assembly GCA_902770245.1. Classification (GTDB taxonomy): domain Bacteria; phylum Planctomycetota; class Planctomycetia; order Pirellulales; family Thermoguttaceae; genus RUG11551. The sequence continues at coordinate 1,659 of CACXSS010000327.1, forward strand.
CCGCCGCAGCGCGTCAAACTGCCGACGAGAATTTACGGCTACGAGTCCGCCAAGTGGGACGCCATTGCCGAGGAAATCGCGGAGGTTCACGCCACCGGGCGGCCGATCCTGGTCGGTACGCGGTCCATCGACAAGTCGGAAACGCTGTCACAACGTCTGAAGGATAGAGGAATCGAACATCAGGTTCTCAACGCCAACCAGATCGCGGAAGAAGCGGAAATCGTCGCTCAAGCCGGGCAGAAGGGAAAAGTAACAGTTTCTACCAACATGGCAGGTCGAGGTACCGACATCCGGTTGGGCGAAGGCGTCGAAGAACTCGGCGGGCTGTACGTCATCTGTACGGAAATGCACGATTCCGCCCGAATTGACCGGCAGCTTATCGGTCGCTGTGGACGTCAGGGAGACCCCGGCGCGTATCGGCAGTACCTCGCTCTGGACGACGAACTTCTTCTCAACGGTTTAGGAAAGAACAGAGCCAAGCGCATCGCCGCGAAGGGCATTGCGCTGGAAACGCTTGAAGACGAATTCCAGGAAGCGCAAAAGCTCACGGCGGAACACACGTCTGAAATCTCGCCGGACATCCCGTCTGACGCCGCACAAAAACTGGCGGCTCAGGCGCACGACGAGCAGAAGATCAAACAGCGTAAAGCTCTAATGTACTTTGAAAAACAGCGTAAGAAGATGCAGCGTCAAATGGGTCAAGACCCGTATTTGGATACGACAAATTAATTCGGAATTCGGAATGCGGAATTAGGAATTACGCAAAGCGTTCTTCCTTTCAATTCACGATTCCCCTCCCAACTAGCAAAGAAAGGAAATGAGTATGAAAACTATTTTATCGCTCGCAGTTTTAGCGACAATTGCTGTTCCGTTAACAGCGTGCGCCCAAACCGCTCCCGACTGGGAAAACCAGGCGGTTTTCAGAATTAACAAAGAGCCGTCACACGCGACGTTTACGCCGTATCAATCGGTTGATTCCGCGGCGTCATTTGACAAGAAGGCGTCTGAGCGCCGCATTTGCCTCAACGGAACGTGGAAATTCAATATCGCTCCCAACCCCGGCAGCCGTCCGATGGATTTCTATAAAACCGATTACGACGTCTCCGGCTGGAATGACATCGCCGTTCCCGGCAACATCCAGACGGAAGGGTTTGACTACCCGATTTACGTCAATACGAGCTATCCGTTTCCTGCGAATCCCCCGTACGTTCCCGGCGGCGTAAAGTCGGAATCGTACAAGGCGGGCGTTATCGAAGGCGATCAGAAAAAAGCGGCAACGTTTACCGATCGCAGCAACTTCAACCCGATTGGGTCGTATAAGCGAACGTTCACCATTCCACAGGACTGGAGCAAGAGCCAGGTTTTCGTCTGCTTTGACGGCGTCGGTTCAGCCGCCTACGTTTGGGTCAACGGACACAAAGTCGGATACACTCAGGACAGCCGCACAACAGCGGAATTCAATATTACCCCGTACGTCAAGCCGGGCGAAAACGAAATCGCCGTTGAAACGTACCGTTATTCAGACGGCAGCTATCTGGAATGTCAGGACTTCTGGCGTCTGTCCGGCATTTTCCGCGACGTTTATCTGGTTGCCAGAACTCCGGTTTTCGTTCGCGACTTCTTTGCCAAACCGACTCTGGACGAAAATTACGAAAACGGCGTCATGACGGTTGAATTCGACTTGACGAATAAAACCTCCGAAGCCCATACGGTCAACGTTCAGGCGATTCTCTACGATTCTCCCAACGTCGATTCTGCCAAACGGCTGGGCTGGAAGGGCGAAAACGTTACCGTTCCGGCTAACGGCTCTGCTAAACTGACGCTCTCGTTCCCGGTTGACAACCCGCCCAAATGGACGGCAGAAACCCCGAATCTGTGCGCCTTGCAGATTGTTCAGTCTGACGAAAACGACCGCGTTATGGAATCGACCTGCATTAAAGTCGGTTTCCGAACGGTTGAGATTAAAAACGGTCAGCTGTTAGTCAACGGCAAAGTCGTTCACATCAAGGGCGTCAACCGTCACGAAATGGATCCGGACACCGGACATTACGTCCGCGACGATACGATGATCGAAGACATTCGATTGATGAAAACTCACAACTTCAACGCGGTTCGAACCTGCCATTATCCGGACTGCCCGCGCTGGTACGATTTGTGCGATCAGTACGGCATTTTCCTGACGGACGAAGGCAACATCGAATCCCACGGCATGGGATACGGCGACCGTTCGCTGGCGAAAAAGCCAGCTTGGGAAGGCGCTCACGTTGACCGTGACATTTCCATGGTGGAACGCGACAAGAACCACCCGTCTGTGATTGTCTGGTCAATGGGTAACGAAGCCGGACACGGCTGCAACTTTGTCGCCTGTTACAAGGCGATTCGTCAGCGCGACCCGAGTCGCCCAATTCATTACGAACGCGCCTGCTGGACGCCGGAAACCGATATCTACTGCCCGATGTACTCCAAGCCATGGGATTGCGTCAATTACGGCAAGGGAAATCAAACCAAACCGATGATTATGTGCGAGTACGCTCACGCGATGGGCAACTCGACAGGCAACTTTGATAAATTCTGGGACGCTGCCTTTGACCCGGCAATCCCCCATTTCCAGGGCGGATACATTTGGGACTGGGTTGATCAGGGCATTCGCACGAAAGTTCCTCAAAAGCACGTTGTTGTAACAACTGGCGAATTCGCCGGGAATTGCCTTCTGCGCTGCAATAGCGGCGAGCCGAAGAAAACAATCGACGGAAAAGCCGCGTTCAACGGGTCGATTACAACTCTCGCAACCGATCCGAACTGCGCCAAAGCCCCGGTTGTTTTCGAGGCGACTGTTTATCCGACCGACGTTGTCGAACACGGCCCGATTGTCATGAAAGGCGACAGACAGGTTGGACTCAAACAGGCGACAGATCCAAATAATAAGTCCAAGACGCTCCAGTTCTTTATTTTCAACGGCGCGTGGGTTCAGATTGACGCCCCGCTGCCGGAAAACTGGGTTGGCGCCTGGCATACCGTCAAGGGAATTTACGATGGACGGAAGATGACGCTCATCTGTGACGGAAAAGTCGTGGCTGAAAAGGAATACAACGGCGGCGTCAACCCGACCGAAGCGCCGATTACCTTCGGGTCGAATTCCGACTACGACGGACGTCTCTTCCCCGGATACATTGCCTCTGCCAGCGTAACCGTTGGCGAAAAGATTGTTGTTGCAGTTGACGCTTCTGCGCCTTACGCTGTTGAAACCAGTAATGAAAATGAAACGTACATGGCTTACGGCGGCGACTTCGGTCCGGCGGGAACGCCCTCTGACGACAACTTCTGCATGAACGGCGTTATTCGTTCTGACCGAGTTCCGCACCCGGCGATGGCGCATATTAAATACTGCCAGCAGCCCGTTAAAACAACGCTCAAGGAACGGGCAGACAGAAAGATTACGTTGGAGGTTCTCAACCGTTACGACTTTATCGACCTGTCCAATTTGGAAATGTTCTGGAACGTTGACGGCAGCGAATGGACTCAAGCCGCTTTGCCGAACGTCAATCCGTTTGAATCGGCGGAAGTGGAAATCAATTTGCCTGTCGGAACATATCGTTTCCTCAACGTTGAATATCGAATTAAAAACGACGTTCCCATGATGAAAAAAGGAACTGTCGTTGCTTACGAACAGTTTGAACTTGAGCCTCTGCCAAAATTCGAATAGCCTTTGCCAAAATTCGAATATAAGACAAATGCATCCGCCAATGCTGTTGTCAATGGCGATCAGGTTCAGCTTTGCTCTCCAGACGCAGTTTATACGTTTGATAAAACGACGGGCGCTTTGACGTCTGTTTTGTACAGAGGCAAAGAGTTCCTCGCCCAAGCGATGAAGCCGACCTTCTGGCGCGCTCCGACGGATAACGACAGAGGAAACCAGCATCCCAACCGCTGCGCCGTCTGGAGGAGAGCTGCCAAATCCTGGAAGATTGAATCCTGCGACGTCAACGATGCGACCGTTACATTCAAAGGCGTCCTGCCGGAAATTCAGGCGAATCTGAACGTTACCTATACGCTTGTTGAAAAAGGCGCTCTGCGGGTTTCAATGGAATATAAGAAGACCGGTTCCAACGGCGTTCCGGAAATGCCGCGTTTCGGCATGGAACTCGCTCTCCAGCCGGGGTTTGAACAGCTTGAATGGTTCGGCCGCGGTCCGGAAGAGTCCTACTGCGACAAAAAGAACGGCATGAAATTCGGACTCTGGAAAAAGACGGTTGCGGACAACTACTTTGACTATTCCGAGCCGGGAGAAGTCGGAAACCATACGGATGTTGCAGCTGCGGCGATTGCAAATGCTGCAGACAAGAAAACGCTTCATATTGTCGCACAGTCCGGCTGGGACGGCAAACCGTTATTTGAATTTAACGCGCTGCATTACTCGACCGCCGACCTGCAGTCTGCCAAGCACACGTATCAGCTGCCTGGCGGATACAAGGGACGACCGGAAACGTTCGTTAATATCGACCTGCGTCAGCAGGGCGTTGGCGGCGACGACTCCTGGGGCGCCCGCACTCACGCCGAATTTACCAACACCGGAAAAGAGTACAGCTTCAGCTTTGTTCTCGCGCCGGGAGTGGATTCTCCTTTGGATAAATAACAAAACCTGTTAACAGGTAAAAATGACGACCGGGAACCGCTGCCGCCGCGGCGATTCCCGGTCTCAATCCGTACATTTTCGTAGTTCAGTCCGCACACGGATTTTACGGATTATACGGATTTTCGCCGATTGGTTAATTGTCGTTCCGACTGTATTTTCTCCCCTTACTAAAGTTTTTAGGAAAGGGGAGTTTGAGGGGAAGAACCTTTTTTTCAAAAAAGGTTTTCCCCTCTTATTTTATTGAAAGTGGAAACGAAGCGACCAACGGGAGCGATTTTTGGCAGACGCGCGGGTGCGCGGACTGGGGGCGGGGGGGCGCTCAATCTTGGGTTGCGAAAATAGGTAAAATGAACAATTGAATCGTAGCCCACACCTTTAGGTCTTACTGTTATACATATCTTTTACCGATAAACAATTTTTTCAGGAAATATTTCGAGAGCTAATTTATATCCGTCAACTAACGGAAGGAGTTTATT
>CACXSS010000328.1 GCA_902770245.1 uncultured Planctomycetota bacterium
GCTCATCTGCCCGGCGGCTTTGTCCTTCGCAGCGCGGGCGCCGGAGGCAAACGCGTTGTCCAGAGCCGCAATCATCGCAGCCCGCGGAGCGTGGAAGCAGTCAAACGCGGCGGCTTTAATAAGCGATTCCACCGCCGCCTTGGACACCTTTTTTTTTTTTTTTCTTTCGCAGAAATCGTACAGGTCAACAAACGGACCGTTCTCTTCAACTTCACGTCGAATTTCCGCCCCGGCTTCTTCGTTGCAGTTTTTAATCGCGCAGGCGCAGAAATGAATTTTGCCGTCTTCAATGCGGTACGTCGGTCCCATCGTATGGATGCACGGCGGAACGACTTCAACGCCCATGCGCTTGCAGTCTTCAATATGCTCGACGGTCGGGTCTTTCTTGTTAAACTGACGGTTGAGAAGGTCGCCGGTCAGCAAAGCCGCCATGAATTCTACCGGATAGTGACATTTTAGATACGCTGTGATATACGCGATCATGGCGTACGCCGTCGTATGGGATTTATTGAACCCGTATCCGGCGAACTTGATAATCAGCCCCCAAACGGACTCGGCGTTTTCTTTTGTCATGCCGTTTTTCTGAGCGCCCTCGACAAACGCCTCGTGATTGGCGTCGATAATCGCCTGTTTCTTTTTGCTGATGGCTTTAATAACCTTGTACGCTTTGCCCAAGGGGATTTCGCCCAGCTTGTAAAGAATCTGCATGACCTGTTCCTGATAAACCATAACGCCGTTGGTTTCTTCGAGAACTTCTTTCATGACCGGGTGAAGGTACTCCGCCGCCTGGCGCCCGTGCTTGACTTCGATGTACGTGTCAACCATGCCGCCTTCCAACGGTCCGGGACGATACAGCGCCAAAATAGCGATGATGTCGCGGATGTTGTCCGGCTTCATGCGCTTGAGCAGGTCGCGCATCCCGCCAGATTCCAGCTGAAATACGCCTTTGGATTCCCCGCGGCACAGCAGGTCGTAAGACGGTTTGTCGTCCAGCGGAAGATTGTAAACGTCGAGCTCTTTCCCGGTCGTCTGCTTGATAAGCCGAACGGAGTCGGTCAGAATCGAGAGGTTTCTCAAGCCAAGGAAGTCCATTTTCAGCAAGCCGGCTTTTTCGACGTCGCAGCCTTCCCATTGCGTTACATAGTCCTCTTTTCCGCTGACGGTCATCAACGGAATGAACTTGTCGATAGCGTCGCCGCCAATAACGACGGCGCAGGCGTGCGTGCCGCACTGGCGCGTCAAGCCCTCGGTTCTCATCGCCAGGTCGATCAAGTCGTGAAGCGTGGGATCGTTGTCGTATATCGCTTTGAAGTCCGGACTTTCAGCCAGCGTCTTTTTGATGGTCGTATGCGGGGCGTCGGGAATTTTGGACGTACACATCGACACCTCGTTAAGCGAGATTCCCAGCGCTCGACCAACGTCTTTAATCGCGTTTTTCGCCGCCATCGTGCCGTACGTCCCGATTTGAGCAACGTGGTCTTCCCCATAGCGGTCTTTGACATACTGAATGACTTCCGCCCGGCGCGCCTGTTCAAAGTCGACGTCGATATCAGGCGCCTCCGTTCGGTTCTCGTCCAGGAATCGTTCAAACAGCAAGTTATATTCCAGCGGGCAGACCCGGCTGATGCCCAGGGCGTAACTTGTCAGCGCGCCGACGCCGGAACCTCTGGCTGTACATTCAATCCCTTTTTCCCGGGCGAAATGGACGTAATCCCAAACGATCAAAAAGTAGTTTGGAAATCCCAGCTTGTTGATAACGTCGTGTTCTCTCTTGAGTCGGTCAAGAACTTCTTGTGACAGTTTCCCGTCTTTGTAACGCTTGGGATTGTTAGCGTAGTTCTTTTTCAGACCCTCGATGCACAAGTCCCACAGGTATTCCTGAGACGTTTTGCCGTCCGGCGGCGTAAAGACGGGAAAGTAGCGCTGACCGAGCTTCCAGTCCACGTTGCACCGCTGGGCGATTTCATCCGAGCGCGCCACTGCGTCCTCGAATCCCGGGAATTTTTCGTACATCTGTTCCGGCGACCGGAGGAAGAACTGATCTGTCTCCATTCGCATTCGGTTCTGTTCCGAACGGAGCGACTTCGTATTTACGCACAAGAGAATGTCCTGCACCGGCGCGTCTTCCTGTTTGATATAATGGACGTCAGACGTAGCAACAAGCGGAATGTTCATTCGCTTGGACATCTCAACCATGTGCTTCATCGCCAGAGCCTGTTCGGGAATGTCGTTGTTCTGGATTTCAAAATAATAGCGGTCGCCGAAAACGTCTCGATACCAGTTGGCGACTTCTTCCGCCTGCTCAATTGCCGCGCCGGTTGGAGAAATGAGCAGTTGGTTGATTTCCCCTCCCAAACAGCCGGAGAGAACAATAATTCCCTCGTTGTACTGCTTTAGCAGTTCCTTGTCGATTCGCGGCTTGTAGTAATACCCTTCCAAAAACGCCAGCGACGCCAGTTTGATAAGGTTGTTAAACCCGGTCATGTTCATCGCCAGCATGGTCAAGTGGAAGTTTGACCCCTTCATGCCGCCGGAGTGAAGTCTTCTGTCGCCCGGCGCAACGTACGCTTCGTACCCCAAAACCGGATGAATATCCATGCTTTTTGCCATCTCGTAGAATTTCAGCGCGCCGTAAAGGTTGCCATGGTCAGTCAACGCCAGAGACGTCATGCCCAGCTCTTTGGCGCGCGACAGCAGCCCGTTAAGAGTTCCTGCGCCGTCTAAAAGGGAATATTCGCTATGACAATGAAGATGCGTAAAGGGTCCGGTCATGGGAATTAGGGAGTAGGGAATGGGGAGTAGGGAGTGGATTTGAGTTAGGAATTAGGAGTGAGGAGTGAGGAGTTGGAATTAGCAATTATCAATTAGCAATTGACGCAATCGCCTCACCAGATTCTAGCGCAAGCCGCTAAGTATTTTTCGCTTGATTTTCTCGCTATTGATTAATGTATTATATTTTTATGTTTTGTCAAGACGGCAAGATGTTTCACGTTGGGCGAAGCGCTTTGCGTTCGCTCCTCACTCCTCATTCCTAACTCCTAACTGTGAAAACAAAGAGACTGCAAAAGACAGGAAAGATTCTTTCCTTTCCGTCTTGCTGAATCCGAAGATTCTCTGTATTATTTTTGCGACT
>CACXSS010000329.1 GCA_902770245.1 uncultured Planctomycetota bacterium
TATGCTTGGTTCAACAAACCAAAATACGTAAGAAAATTTTAGATTTTTATCTAAATTTTTCTTATTCAACTACTTGACTTTATTACAGTAACTCCGAAATATCTCACGCGGAGACGCGGAGGATGTTCGCGAAGTTTTAAAGACTATGCGTTCTTTGCGTCCTTTGCGGCTAAAAATTCTTTTGCGGCAGGGGACTGCCGCGTGCCGGCTCATCCAAGGTTTTCAGCGGGGCATTGGACAAGGCGGCGCCTAAGGGCGCCGCACTCCCCGACGCAAGCGCCCCACGAACAACCATCGCGGGGCGCTTGCGTAATTGCTAATTGCTCATTGCTAATTGATAATTAACTCAGAAATCCAAAGGTTTAATCCAAGCTTCTTTGAGCGCGTCGATCGATTCGCTGAACAGTTCTATGTCGCCGGCGGAGACGGTCATGGTCTTGTCTTCTGTAACGACGCCAATCGGATCGCAGGGCATATCGCCGAAAATCGCCTGAACTTTCTCGACGTTTGCCGGGGCAACTTCCAGCAGGAACCGGGTATTGGATTCGCTGAACAGTTTCGCCGTCGCGTTTTCCAGAATGGCGGCTTCACAAGCCAGGACGTCAATGTCGAGGTCAACGCCCCAACCGCCGGCAAACGCCATTTCCGCAGCGGCGACAGCCAGACCGCCTTCGGACAGGTCGTGACAAGCGCGAACCAGACCGGCGTCGATGGCGGCGTAAACCGCGTGGAAGATCAGACCGGCTTCGGCAACGTCCACCTTCGGAACGCGTCCGCCGGTTAAGCCGTTAACCAGATTGTAATGGCTTCCGCCCAGCTCGTTGTTCGTCCAGCCAGCCAGCATAACAACGTTGCCCGGCGTTTTCAAGTCCATTGTAACGCACTTGCGAACGTCTTTGACCTGTCCCATGGCGGAAATGAGCAAAGACGGCGGAATGGAAATCGGTTCCTGACCGGCGGGACGGAACTCGTTGTTGAGCGAGTCTTTTCCGGAGACGAACGGCGTTCCCAATTCCAACGCCATGTCGTGACAAGCCAACGCGGCGCGAACCAGAGATCCGAGCGTTTCCGGACGGTCGGTATTGCCCCAGCAGAAGTTGTCCAGAATGGCGATTTTATCGGGGTCGGCGCCGACGGCAACGGCGTTGCGAATCGCTTCGTCAATGGCAGACGCCGCCATCCATTTCGGGTCGAGGTCGCCGTAGTACGGGTTCATGCCGCAGGACATGACAACGCCCTGCATGGTTTCCTGACGCGGTCTGACAACGGCGGCGTCGCCGGGACCGTCGTCGTTGACGCCAACCAGCGGCTTGATAACCGAGCCGCCCTGAACTTCGTGGTCGTACTGACGAACAACCCACTGTTTTGAGGCGACGTTGTAGCTGGAAAGAATCGCTTTAAGGGATTCGAGCAGGTCGAACTTCGGCTCTCCGGAAAGAGTTTCGGATTCCGGCTCTGGCGTATACGTCGCTTCGCGGATTACTGGCGGGCGGCCGTCGTGCATGAATTCCATCGGCAAATCGCAGACAACTGTATCGTTGTACTTCAGCGTCAGTCTGCCGGTCGGTTCAAAGCGACCCAGACAAACCGCTTCGACGTCTTCCGATTCGCACAGCGCTTTCATTTCAGGCCATTTGTCTTCCGGAACGGCGAAAACCATGCGTTCCTGCGCTTCGGAAATCCACATTTCCGTATAGGACAGCCCTTCGTACTTGACGGGAATGGCGTTGAGATCGACGGTTGCGCCGATTTCCTCGCCCATTTCGCCAACGGCAGAGGAGAACCCGCCGGCGCCGCAGTCTGTAACAGCGTTGTACAAGCCTCTGTCACGGGCTTCAAGCATGACGTCCAGTACCATCTTTTCCGTAACGGCGTTTCCAATTTGAACCGCGCCGCCGGAGAGGGTTTCGGATTCGTGCGTCAGTTCCGCCGAGGAGAACGTCGCGCCGTGAATGCCGTCTCGCCCGGTGCGTCCGCCAACGGCGATAATTAAATCGTTGGGCATGGGCTGCTTGAACGAGCCGTTGACGGGAATCAAACCGACGTTGCCGGCGTAAACCAGCGGGTTGCCGAGGTATCGTTTGTCAAAATAGACGGCTCCGTTGACGGTCGGAATTCCCATTCTATTGCCGTAATCGCGAACGCCGGAAACAACGCCGCGAATAACGCGTTTGGGATGAAGAACGCCTTCGGGAATGTCTTCCAGAGGCGTCTCCGGCGGTGCGAAACAGAAGACGTCGGTTGAGCAGACGGGTTTGGCGCCCATGCCGGTGCCCATCGGGTCTCGAATAACGCCGCCCAAGCCGGTGTTGGCGCCGCCGTAGGGTTCCAGAGCCGACGGGTGATTGTGCGTTTCGACCTTGAAGCAGATGTTGTACTGGTCGTCAAATGTAACAACGCCGGCGTTGTCTTTGAAAACGGAAACGCACCAGTCGTTGTCGCCCAATCGTTTGCGAATTTCCACCGTTGACTGGAAAATCGTCTCTTTGAGCATGTTCTTAAACGTCATTTCGACCTGGTCGTCTTTATAGTGAATTCTGCCTGCCAGCGTCTTGTGCGAGCAGTGTTCAGACCACGTTTGGGCAATCGTTTCCAGTTCGACGTCGGTCGGGTCGCGATCAAGCTTTTCGAAGAACGCTTTAATGGTCTGCATTTCCGTCAGGGAGAGGAACAGCTGCCCCTTTTTCGACAGCGTTGTCAGCTCTTCGTCCGACATGGTTCGAATCGGAACGGTAACCAGTTTGAACTGGTACGGGCTGCCGACGTCCAGCGTTTTGAACGGCAGAGCGCCGAAAATCGTCTGCTCGACGGAATCGTTCGCCAGAACCTTTTCCGCCAGCGTTTTGAGCTGGTCGTCTGTCGCGTTGTCAAACCAGAATTTTTTGAACGTTCTGACGGCTTTGGCGGGAATTTTGAAATCGTCGTTGATTGCTTTCAGAGCGCTTTGCGCGACCGGGTCCATCACGCCGGGTTTGGGCAGGACGTACAAGGACTTCCAGTTTGCCACAGCGGGATCCGTTTTTGACGTCTCGTCGGTCAGGTTGGAAATGACGCCGTCTTCGACAACCGCGTCAACGATGAGGTTGGCGGCAATGCGCTGAATCTGTTCCGGGGAAACGTCTCC
>CACXSS010000330.1 GCA_902770245.1 uncultured Planctomycetota bacterium
CTTCAGCGGGTGCAGCAGGAGTTTCTTCTGCCGGGGCTTGTTCAGCCGGAGCGTTTTCTGCCGGAGCGTTTTCTGCCGGAGCGTTTTCTGCCGGTTTTGCTTCTTCAGCAGCCGGTTCGTCTGCGTATGCGGTAGACGTGAACAAGTCGAAAATGGAATTCAACGTTGTCGTTTGGGCGGGAGCCGCTTCTGGGGCTTTTTCGTCTTTAGCCGGGGCAGCCGCTTTTTCTTCCTTAGGAAGAACAGAATCTTTTTCCGCAAACGGGACGCAGTTTTTAATTGTAACGTCGTTAGTTACCAATTTGCCCGGGAATTTATCCTGGATCAGTTTGGTAACGTAATTGATGTATTCTTCGCCTTCGAGAGCCTTTTCGCCTTTTTTCGGGGTTGGGCTGGAAGAGTTGATCATGTAACGAACGCCTTTCTGCTCGCCGGTGATTTGGACGTCAGAAACAGCGAGGTTATCCAATTCGCTCAGTTCTTTACGAACAACGTCGATGGCGACCGGTTCGTTAAACAGAGCCTGAACGGATGAACCGCCAGTAAAGTCAATATCCAGCAGACCGTGTCCGCGAACGCCAATAGCCGCAATGCAGATGACCCACAAAACAGCGGTCAAGACGCGAACTTTGCCAATGGCTCCCATGAAATCGACGTTGGTTTGACCAATAATGCGGCGCATGCGGAGGTTTCTGATTACGCCGGTTCGATCAGCGGTTTCAAAAATGATTCTGGCGCAGAACAGAGCTGTGAACATACTCAAAGCAATACCGAGAATAAGCGTAACGGCAAAGCCTTTAATCTGAGACGTACCAACCCAGTACAGAATAACGCCGACGAGCAAAGTCGTGATGTTGGAGTCAAAAATAGCGGAGAACGCTTTCTGGAATCCGTTGCGGATAGCCATGTGAATCGTTGCGCCTTTGTCTCTTTCTTCACGCATACGTTCGTAAATAAGAACGTTGGCGTCGACCGCCATACCTAAGGTCATAACCAAACCGGCAATGCCCGGCAGAGTAAAGGCGGCGGAGAAGGTAATCATCAACGCGACAAGCAGAAGCAGGTTGACAACCAGAGCGAAGTCTGCAACCAGACCGGCGAATCGGTAGTAATAGACCATAAATATAAGCACCAAAATCAAAGCAGCCGCACTGGCAACCTTGCCGCTGTGAATCGTGTCAGCGCCGAGGGTAGGACCGCTGGTCATTTCGGAAATGGGTTCTTTTTCGAGCGTTGCGGGAAGCGAACCGGAATTCAAAACGGTCGCCAGCGCGTTGGCGTCTTCTTCCGAAAAACCGCCGGTAATCTGACCGCGATCGCTGATTTTGGAGTTGATTCTCGGAGCGGAATACATTTCGCCGTCGAGAATGATGCCCAGGTGTCGATAACGGTTTTGCTGAACGTTGGGCGTGTTCTTTTCGGTGAGCTTGCCGAATCGGTTTGCGCCGTCTGCGTTAAAGCTGAAGTTGACGCAGTGTCCGCCGTACTGGTCGATTCCAGGCGTGGCGTCGGAAAGGTAGTCGCCGGTAACGTTGTAAATATCTTTGATGCACAAGACTTCTCGGATTTCTTTATTGCGAACAGTGCGAGTTCTTGTTACATAATTTTCGTAATTGAAGTCGTCTTCCTGACCCGGGGTGATTGGAACCCACATGCCAATTTCGTTGAACGTGTCTTTATTTTCAGCGTCAACGCCGGTTTTAATTCTGATTGACGTTTCGTTGGTTTTGGTTCCCAGTTCGATAAGCTGGCGGTCTTCCGGATAGGTTCTGTCAGCCAGAATGCGGAACGCCAATGTACCAGAGCGGGAAACGATTTTCTTCAGTCGAGCGATTTCAATCGGGTCGACTTCCGGAATGATAATTTCAACAGCGTTGGAACCCTGCTGACGAACGGTGATTTCTTTAACTCCACCCGGGTCGAGACGCTTTTTCAAGGTCGAGGACAGTTTGTCCATCTTCGTGGAAAGCGAAGAAGATGAACGCGCTCTGGCGGCTTCAGCGTCAGCGTCCTGTTCGAGTTGTTCTTCTGTTGTTTTGGAAACCTCGTAAACCAGAATGGATCCGCCGCGAAGGTCAATGCCGAGCTTGATTTTTTGATAGCTGGTGGCTACGACGGTGATGCCAAAGAAAACGGCAACCAGAATAATCCAGTAAGAAAACGCATAATCCGGCATGCGGAAGCGTTTGGCAAAATACAAAGCCAGTAAAATCGGAATAACTCCGACCAGCGCCAAGGCTGTAATTGTTAAAATTGTTGGGTTCATTGTAAAAAATCCTTAATGAGGAATACTGTTTGTTTCTATCCGTTAAAACAAACGCCAAGTCCTAAAATGTAAAGTATGATTTGCGAACAACATTTACAGAGACGAGGATTATTCCGCCCTCTGCTTTAGCTCGCTGTTATTTCTTTTTATCTTCTTCCGGCGTTACAACGTAAGCGATTGCTCGCGGGTCAAACATGACCTTCACGTTGTTTTTGTCGTCCAGAAGAAGCTGAATTTCCAACACATCGTTATTGCTGCCTCGAATGATGTTGGTAATTGACGCTTTAACGCCGCCAATTGTAACGACTTTATCTCCAACTTTGAGACCGTTGAGCATTTGGTCGTATTTTTTTTGCTGGGTCTGCTGTGGGCGAATCATAAAGAACCACATGATGAAGAAAAACAACACAATCATGAGAATCCATGACATTGCTTCTCCCCCAGCTGCGGTTCCGGTTGATCCGGCTGCAGTTTCTGCCTGCGCCAACAAAGCGTACGCGAAATTGTTCATATCGTTTCCTTTTTTAAATTGCCAGACGGCAAGACTGCCGTTGAGAATCGAGCGTTTTATTATTTATAATAACGTCTCGTTCCCCAACAGGTCAAACTCCGTCCAAGTTCCAATAATTTAATAAAGTTCTTATAATAATACGAACTCCCGATTTCTGCAATACCATACACCCCTTTAACGCCCAAAAAAGTTGAAATTTTTCCTGAATTTCTCAAAAAGACAGTCAAAATGTTAAAATAGGCAATTGCGTAAGGCTTTTTTTATTGAGCGTATTAGGAGTTTTTTTATTAAACGTCAAAATTTGGTGAAGTTCAGTTTGCAAACCCCATGACCTTCATCCATT
>CACXSS010000331.1 GCA_902770245.1 uncultured Planctomycetota bacterium
CGTTCTGTTTATCGGGACGGTTGCGACGCTGAAAAACATCGGCGCGCTGACTGCTGACCGCGTCTCGCAGAACCTTTGGATTCTGTTGGGCTGCGAGCTGGGCGCGCTGCTGTGCATCTGCTTGTGCGCTCTGCGGGAAGCGTATCTTCTGCGGCGCAAAGTCCTCGTTCAAAACGAACAACTCAAGCGTCAGGCGCTTCACGACCATCTGACGCAATGCTATAACCGCCGCGCTCTGTTCAGCCTGCTGGGCGAGATGGAACTGTCCGGGTCAGACGACTGGCCGCTGGGGTTCCTGATGATCGACGTTGACAATTTCAAAAAAATCAACGACAATTTCGGGCACGCTGCTGGAGACGTCGTTCTTCAAAACGTCGCTGTGGTTTTACGTACATTCGTTGGCGAGAAAGGCTATTTGGCGCGATACGGAGGAGACGAGTTCTGCGTTCTGCTGCCAAAGACGTCGAAAGAACAAACCTTCGCCATCGGCGAGACGCTGCGCCAGGCGATAGAATCCTCGCCGCAACGCGCGATACCCCCTGATTCGTCCGTACCTGTTGCCATGAAAGTTACGCTGAGCATTGGCGCGATTTGTGCCGAGAATCGTAAGACGACTATTGACCAGATTCTCACCGCGGCAGACGCCGCCATGTATCAGGCGAAACAGGCGGGCAAAAACCGCGTTGAGATGGGGGAGATAAAAAGTAGGGAGTAGGGAATAGGGAGTAGGGAATAGTATATACTTCTCACAACTCACCGCCTCGCTACTCGCTACTTAGTTGACGCAACGAGCGTCAACATTCTTTCCTTTCAGCGTTATTTCGTTACTGACGGCTGGTCGGTCGTCGGTTCTGCGCTTTCGACGCGGACAGCCGGAGTGGAGTTGTCCTTCTGATTGTCTCCGTTAACATAGTATTTGTTAAACAGAGCGAATCCGATAAACATCAACGCCAGAACGCCAATCCAGAACCAAAACCAGAACGGCGACTCGATGGGATCTTCTTCCTGATCGCTGTTGTTTTCCCAGGCGTTGAGATTTTAACGATGAGACGGTTCACACGTCATTTAAGCGTGTGTGTAAGAATCAAATCAGAAGCGGAGAATTTATCTGAGGTCGAACAAACGCCTTATTTGCTTTTATGGAAGAATGTCCTGAAAATACAACAACGTTGTACAAACAGGGCGACAAGAAAGACCCTAAAGAATCGAAATTGTATCGAAGCTGTTTGGCTTTTTGAGTATTGTCAAATGCGATAAACGGCGCAGCGCCAGCGTCGATATAAGTTTGACGGCTTTGAGTTTCGTTTCCCAAAGTTGACAAGTCCCCCGGCATGGCGGCTGCAAAGATCTGCAGCGCCATTGCCATTACAAGCGTCAGGGAAACGATTTTGTTTTTCATTTCATCAGGTCGATGAAATCGTCGTAGACGCAGCGGGCGTCTTGCGGACGCGTGGGCGCGGTCGGATTCCACGAGACGCCGATAATCGGGTACTTATTGTGACGGAACCCTTCGACAATGTCCGGGAAGTTCAAGTTGGTATGCGTAACGACGATGTCGTCGCGCAGCGGGTTGTCTTCCGCTTCTTCTTCGAAATCTTCGCCGTCCAGACCGTAATCAATGTTTTTGGAAACGATAGAAACCAGCCCGGATTCGACGTCCTGAACCGGAATGTTGCCGCCGTGATGACCGTGTTCGAGAATGCAAGGATTGATTCCCAGCCCCATGCCGAGCATGAGAGAGCCGAGTCCAATTGCGAGAACCGGAACCTTGTCCGCCAGCTTTTCGACGGTGTTTTCGATGATCTTGCCAACCCACGGCGCGCCGGGACCGTTGGAAATGAAGACGCCGTCCGGCTTAAGAGCCAGCAACTCTTCCGCCGTGGTTGAATACGGAACGACGGTAACGTCGCAGCCGAAACTGACAAGCGTCTGAAGCTGGTCGCGGCGAACGCCCAGGTCGAGAACGACGACGTTGTAACGTTTGTCTGTCGGACGTTCGTCAATCCACGCGTTCTTTTCCGTCCATTTATACGGTTCTTTGCAGGAAACTTCCGCAATCAGATTGGGGAACGCTTCGAGGTTCATTCCACCGTGACAACCGCAACCGCATCCGCAGCCACAATCGTCGTCTTCGTCGTGATGATGACCTTCCTGAGCGCATTTGCAGTTTTCGTCGCCGCAATGTTCAGCAGTGCAGTCCGGGTTGCCGCCGTTGGCGATAATCGCGGCGCGCTGCGCCTGTTTGACGAGATCGGAGACGGAAAGCCGTTCTCCGCAGGCGATAACGCCGTACTTGGGTCCGTGATCTCGCAAGTGCTTGGCAATGGCGCGGGTGTCGACGTTTTTCATCGCGACGACGTCGTTGGCTTTGAGATACTCTTCCAGCGTCTGCTCGGATCGGAAGTTGGACATGATCGGGCTAAGTTGACGAACGACCAAACCGGAAATTTTCGGACCGTCGGACTGGGAATCCGCGGCGTTAACGCCCACGTTCCCGATTTCCGGATACGTCATGGTAACGATGTTTCCGAAATTCGCCGGGTCAGTCATAATTTCCTGATAACCGGTCATACATGTATTGAAAACAATTTGTCCGGAACGAATGCCGTCCGCTCCAAACGCGTCGCCGAGAAAGACTTTGCCGTCTTCGAGTACTAAATATGCCATTGTAATTCAAATTGAGTAAAGGTTTTTCTGCGTCAAAACGCCGCTGCCAACGCAACTTGTAAACGCATTTCTCCTATTATAGCGCCAATCAGAGTGTAAGGAAGGGGGAGCGGACGGCAAAGAAAGCGTCCCATTTGAAGTTGACAGATATAAATAAGAAAAATCTGTGTATAAATAAAAAGCAAACCGGGAGTTTGCGCTCCAGGTTTGCTTTACTCGGTTTCATGAATGACTTAGTAGCTTAAAATCATTTCGACAAGACTGTCGCGCAGTTTTCTCAAAGCGGTCATATCCTCTTCAACTTTGGCTTTTTCCGCTTCCATATTGCCTTTTTTGCTTTCCATTTCAATCAAGGCGGCTTTGACGTTTTCTTCCAATGACTTGATCTCGTTATCCAAACCGAGATTGATTTGCTGACGGAGTTCATCGGTTTTAGCTTTAATGTCTTCAGCGATCTGTTCAGATTGGTCTGACAGATTTTCTCTTAATTGTTGCTGGACTTTCTCAGAGATCAATGTTTTAATTTTTTCTGTTTGCCCCTTCAGTCCGAACATTGTTTGAACAGTGCCGGTTCCCAATAATGTAGGAATCAAAATCCATGGGTTGGTGATTCCCAACAAAACCATGGCGATTACAATTCCGATTTGGGGAATCAGGCTTTTAAGCATTTCGTTCATGCCAAGCGTAGTGCCTACTACAGCAGATCCAGCGCCTCCAATCAAAAATCCTCCCGCAGCAGCCAAAACGCGTTCCAACGTTCCAATCTCTTTTGCTTCATGGGATACGTTGAGATTCAAATTCCGTTTGATGTTTGACAGGTTTTCGTAAAACTTTTGCAAGTCTTGTTCCGTTTGTTGTTGAACTTCCTGAATAAAATCTTGAAGCAACGGTTTGAGTTCTTTGTTTTGCCAACTTTGAACCTGTGATTCAATATTGGACTGGATAACGTTCATACATTCTCTTGAAATCTTTTCAATCTGGGGTTTGAGATTAAAAACATCTTTGATTGAAAGAGTGTTCTGGAACTCGTGGTTTTTAATCCATGTTGGAATCATATCAATTTGTTCACGCATGAAGCCTTTGAATGAATCTTTGACATTCCTTGCAAAGCGATCCTGTTGCAGTTCCACTTTTCGCAAAACGTTTTGTTGACGCTCTTTGGCTTTTTGAAGTTCCGGTTTGCTTTTCTCGTAATTTTCTTTCAGCTGTTCATATTTCTGTTCATACATTTTCAAACGAGACGGTAAGACGTCGTCCAGCATTTTAACCAAAATGCGTCTTAATTCACGTCCCGGCTGAAGAATTTTAATTTTCCCCCGGTTTACGGTCAGGAATGTAATGAGCGCTTTTTCGACTTGCAGGAACCCAGATCCTGCCAATGCATTTCTCAGCTCCTCCGGGTCGGTAATGTCCAGCTTGGCGTCCAAAGCATCGGCAGAAGAAACAAAATGAATGCCTTCTTCGTCAAGGNNGACGAAGAAAATGTCTTCAAAACCGCTGTTGTGGAGAGAGTCGACAACATTCATTTCCGTTTCTGACGCCAACATGTCGCAAGACATTACAAAGATGACGGCGTCAACTTTTGAGATGTAATTTTGTGTTACATCGGAACGGGATTTGTGTTCGTTCAAACCGGGGGAGTCGATGACTTCAACATTGTTTTTGCACAGTTCCAGCGGCCAGTACAGTTCAACCATGGCAAAAGGCGTTTCTGCAACCTGCTTTGAGTGATCTTTACCGGGATCAGGAATGACAACGTATTTTTCAATCTCGTTAACAGGTATCTCCATTGGTGGAATTTCACCCTTGGATTTGTATTTATCAATGTGAGCGACAACTTCGGACGAGAGCTTTTTGGGCAATTCTTTCGGCAATGGGTTGTTGAAATGCAGAATCGCTTTGCGTTTGTCGCCGAATTTGACTTCGTTGATGACAGCGGTGCAGGGCGTGGCGTAAGCAGGAAGAACCTCTTCTCCCAACAAGGCGTTGATAAATGTGCTTTTGCCGCGTTTGAACTCACCAATTACAAGCGTCTTGAATGAGTCCTGCTTCAATTTATTGGCAGCATCCTGAAGTTGCTTGCTTTCTGTGTCCTGCTTATAAGGGGCAATAAGCTCCTGCGTCTGGCTGAACATCTCCAGCAATGCCTGCTTGTTTGCTTCAAAACGTTCGAATTTCTCAGTAATCTCTTGTGACATAACTAAACTCCTTTGTTACTGCTTGGGTTTAAGGTAAAGGTTGATATCGTTTATGACTTTCGTGGATTGAGCGATCAGGTTTTCCAACGGCTCCGGTTTGATGTCGTTATTGACATTATTGCATGCCTGTTCATACGCATTTTGTTGATTGTCCAGCCACTTTTGAGCGGCGGACTGAGTCTGGTTAAGAATTTTGTCATAACCATCCTTGATGTAGTTGTCAAGGATGTCCTTAAGCTGGTCAAAGACCTGATCAAGACTGGAATGAAGCCAGTTTTTAACCTGTTGTTTTTGTTCTTCAACCTGCTTTTTGATTGCTTCTCCGGCAAACCATGACGTTCCGGCTGTTACAAGAGCGCCAAATGGACCTAATGTCAAATACGCCAAAGGCGTTGCTCCAATCAGAGCGACTCTCGTAATTTGCTGATAACGTCCCAAATCGGTCAACTCCGGGTTGGCGTCAGGCGAATAAACGTCTTTTTTGTCTCCAAGCATGAAGTTGGCAAAGTCAACACTTTCGACAGAAACGCCAAACTGTTGATTGGTTTGCTTGATTAACGTCTGTTGACAGAGTGCAAATTTCTGGATGAGTTCTTTTTCCAGAGCTGTGGTAATGTTTTCTATGCTGCGGCGTAAAGAGAATTGAAAATCCTTTTCCAGCCATTCATTGGGAGATCTGGACTTGTCAAGCTGAAACGCCAGTTCGTCATAGAGCTTATCTTGACTCTTGTTTAAGTTGACTTCCATCGAGTCTGACGTTTCCATTCTGGAATTGTCAATTTCCAGTTTCAGACGATCCCAAAGGACGGTTTTGTCGTCCTGCTGACGTTTTATTTCTTGAAGTTTTGCCAGCTTTTGTTCTTTGGTTTCGTTGAGCGTATTGAGCTGAATCTTGACAGACTGCTGAATCTGAACGGCAATGTCTTTCAACATTGTAACAGCCTGGATGGAACGCAGACGAAGCAGGTCCTCGTCTGTAACAATATCTGTAATGGCTTTGCGAATG
>CACXSS010000332.1 GCA_902770245.1 uncultured Planctomycetota bacterium
CTCTGCGACGCGAAGTATAATCGTGACGTTAAAAGAAATCAGACGCCGTACGAATGCGCCAGCGGTTCGCCGGATGAATATCACCAAATGCTCGAACGCGTCAAACGTTTTTCAGGAGGAATTCAAAATCGCGGCGGAAATATTAAACTGCGTCGATTCCAAATGACTGAAATTCCTGACGGGTTCGCTAACCGAGTTCTTAACGATACGCGATATATCAGCCGTCTGGCTTGCGATTATTTGGGAACGCTCTACGGAGGTCAAATCGATCGAACTGACGCGGAAAGCGATTCTGACGTCGGAACTCGCCGCATTTTTGTCTGTACAGGACAGGCAACCGCCTGGGTTAGACGGGAATGGGATTTAAACAAAATTCTCAACGACGGCGACGAAAAAGAGCGAACCGATCACAGACATCACGCCGTTGACGCCGCAGCAATTGTCTATTGCTCGCCGGAAATTGTTCGCAAACTGGCTGACGCCGCCGAACAGGCTGAGGAACTCAACGATAAAAGACGCCTGTTCCTTCGCGGAGAGATTAATGAACCGTATCGCGGCTACAGGAAAGACGTCGCCGATTTAGTTGACAAAATCAACGTTTCCTATCGCTGCAACAAAAAGGTTTCCGGTCCGCTGCATAAGGACACTCAATACAGCAAAGCGCATATTGAGATCGACCCGAAAACCGGGAAGGACGTTGAGTATCGCTATCTGAGAAAACCGTTGGCGTCGATGTCAATTAACGAAATTAACAGTATTGTTGACCCTGTAATCAGAAAGAAAGTTCTCGATAAACTGGATCGATTGGGCGGTAAGCCAAACGCTTTCGCCGACGTAAACGAACTGCCGTATTGCATGGTTAAATCTAAAGACGGATCACAACGGCTTGTTCCAATTAAAAAAGCCAGATATCGTCAGGTCATTTCCGTTAAGAAAATCGGCAAAGGCGCCAACGAACGATTTGTCGCCACCGGCGGCAATCATCACATGGAAGTCTATGCCGTTCTGGACAAAGATGGACGCGAAACCAAATGGCTCGCAGAAACTGTTACACTCTTTGACGCATACGAACGGCTCATCCATAATCAGCCTATTGTCAACCGGGATCACGGCGCCAATACCGTTTATAAATTCACGTTATACAAAAACGAATTCATGCTGTATACGACATCAAAGGGCGAAACCGTCTTGAAGCGCGTATACAAGCTTAGCGGACAACGAATCGGCTGGGGAGATCATAACGACGCTCGTCCAGCTGCGGAGGTTACTAATTCGGTTGGCAATAGTCCGTCTATTAATTCCTTGCGAGGTCAAGTTCAGAAAGTAACTGTCGATTTTTGGGGCGATATTCATCCCGCAAACGACTAGGCGTAATCCAATCTGACAGATGTAACAGACGCTCGTTCTGTCAACGAACGTCTGTTTTCGTTTCTTGAGGTTCTCGATCAACAAGCGGCAATCGTTCTGGCAGACATAGTTCTTTTCTTTGTCCGCAAAATACAGCAACCAGCGAGACTGTCGTTCTGGTCGCCGTTTCAAAAATGGTTTCCTGACGATCGCTGATAATATATCTTCCGCAAATCGATTCAATGAGCGATCTTTTCACACCCGTTGTTATTCCTTCTGTCAATTGACCGGAATCCCACAAGCGCCATACCGCATTGTCAACCACTGGGCGATACGGCTCCATCAAGTCGTCAGCCAGACAGAATGCGTTGTACTTGTTATGATGAAACAGCCCCAACGATGGATTTAATCCGGAAGATACAATCGCGCGCGCCACCAGACTTCGCAATATCGCGTAGCCGTAATTCAACGAAGAATTGATAACGTCTTCCCCATCGCAATCTCTGGTAAACTTCGGAACAGAAAACAGCTTCGACCAATGCCGCCTCGCAGCGCGCCCTTCAATATTGGTTTCATCTCCTGACTTTACCAACGCCGCCATCTTTCCCAGAGCGTAATCATCATGATATATAGCTTGTAAATTCTGAGCTTGCCCTCTGATTTTTGCACAGATGATTTGTTTCCACAACCGTTTTTGCGTCGGCAGCGACGCTTCCGCCTGTTCCTTGACAAACCTCGATTGAAGATGATGACCACTTATCGGCGCCATCATTCCCACCGGCATCTTGCTCTTGTCGCAGACAACAATTGTTGCTCCGCATTCAGACAATAGTTCTAAAACAGATTTGGAAGTGTTAATGCAATACCCAGAAAAAATCGCCGCCGCAATTTCTTCCGCTGGAATGGAATGCGTTTTCCCGTCCGCTTCCTCTATAATCAATTGACGATTCTTTATGCTCACCGACTTTGTTTTGTCTGTAAAGTCAATAATACGGTTCATAGTGCAATTCTTGCTGCTTTAACTACGCTAAAAGTATTCTGATTAAACAATGAAGCCAAATTATTTCACAATAGTTATGCAAAATAATCAATGTATTTTTAAATGTACTCTAAATATATTTTAGTTACTTTTCTAATTTATTTATTTTATCACGATAAAATTATTTTCTGATTATAATTGTCATAGAAGGAATGAATTGTTCGTAGTCATGGTCGACTTTTCCCATTGAACAGGAGCAGAATCATGCCCCGGCGCGAATTAATAAATTCATCGTATTCATCCATGTGGTTAATTGCAATGTTTGATCTGCCAGTCGTTACCAAAAAAGAACGCAAGGCAGCCGCTAAATTCCGAAAAGAACTGTTAAAAGACGGGTTTTCGATGCTCCAGTATTCAGTTTACGGACGATACTGTCCCAGCGAAGCCGCCGCTAAACCGCACCGCGATGCCGTCGTTGCAGCCCTCCCGCCAACAGGTCAGGTTAGAATAATTGCCATTACAGAGCGCCAGTTCGAGAAAATGGAAAATTTCATCGGAAAGAAGCCCGCTTCGATTGCTCCCGAGGCAATTTCAGAACAATTAACCTTCTTTTGATTCACTTTGCCATCGTTTTCAAATTGTACATATCAAAGAAAACCCCGTAGAAATCGTAAAAATTCCACGGGATTTTCTTCTGCAAGTCTTTTCTGGGCTATATGTTGTACAAATCATATTATATCAGATCGACGATTCCGTACAACCCATAGCAA
>CACXSS010000333.1 GCA_902770245.1 uncultured Planctomycetota bacterium
AGTCTCTGCCGCAAACAGAAATTGCCGCGTAGTGTGCATGCCAAATTGACGAAGGCGAAAATCTCCTCTGGATGTAGCCCGTCCTCGGGCTACTTGCGGTGTAAAAGAAAAACTCTGTTCAGACCGGTTCGCGGGCGTGTCGCCCGCCAAAGCGAATTTTCCTTTTGCGGACTTACGTCCGCGATACAGAAGCGTTTTCGGTTTCGTCGCAGTTTATCAACGGGACAAAGGGTATTTGTGCGGCAGGGACTGCCGCGAGCCGGACTCAACCATTTCTTTCTGGCGCCCTCCAATTTTGAACGCACCCTAAATACCATAAATCGATATCCCCCCCTTTTCTCCCCTCCAGCGCTGTTGACGCTGGGAGGAGAAAAGAGGGTTAACTCGATTGAGAAACGAATTTGGGAGGGCGGCGCTGTCCGTAGACTAAAGTCGACGGTTATAGAAATGGCGTCCTTCCAAGACGCGGTTCAGCTTCTCATCTTACCTGTCTTTACAAGTTTTTTGCGTACGCCCTTTATAATACAAATAAAAAAACGCCGCCTGAAATATTATTTCAGGCGACGTTAGATGTTTTACTCAGAACCGTAATCCGGAAACGAGCGTTTCATTCCCGGACAGTCTTTTCAACTACTTATTTATTGCAGCAGCAGCAAGCTTCTTCTTCCAGAGCGGCTTGAGCGGCGGCGAGTTTCGCAACCGGAACGCGCAGCGGCGAGCAGGAAACGTAGTCCAGACCAATCTTGTGGCAGAACTTGACGGACGACGGTTCTCCACCGTGTTCGCCGCAGATGCCCAGTTCGAGTTCCGGACGGGTTTCGCGACCTTCTTTGACGGCAATCTTCATCAGTTTGCCAGGACCGGTCTGATCGAGAACCTGGAACGGGTCTTTCGGGAAGATTTCCTTTTCCAGATAATCGTTGATGAACGAAGCGTAGTCGTCACGGCTGATGCCCAAGCAGGTCTGGGTGAGGTCGTTGGTTCCGAAGGAGAAGAATTCCGCCTTCTTGGCAATGTCGCCAGCGTTGAGAGCGGCGCGCGGAATTTCAATCATCGTACCGACCATGTACTTCAGTTCGACGCCAGCGGCGGCGATTTCAGCGTCGGCGGCAGCGCGAATGATGGCTTCCTGGTTGGCGAATTCGTTGAGGCAGGTTACCAACGGGATCATGATTTCCGGCTTGACGACAACGCCCTTCTTCTGGCACGCGATAGCGGCGCGAATGATAGCGGTTGCCTGCATCTTCGTGATTTCCGGATAAACGATTCCCAAACGGCAGCCACGATGTCCGAGCATCGGGTTGGATTCCGCCAGATCGTGAACGCGCTGCTGAATGAATTCAACGGTCATGCCGGTCTTGGCAGCCAGTTCTTCCTGTCCAGCCAGGTCGTGGGGAAGGAATTCGTGAAGCGGCGGGTCAAGCAGACGAATGGTTACGTACTTGCCGTCCATAGCGGTGAACAGACCTTCAAAGTCTGCCTGCTGGAACGGAAGCAGTTTTTCCAGAGCCTTTTCGCGGTCGGCGGTGTTGTCAGCCAGAATCATGGTGCGGAATTCGTCGATGTGATCGAAGAACATGTGTTCCGTACGAGTCAGACCGATGCCTTCAGCTCCCAGAGCGATGGCGGCAATTGCCTGATCCGGTTTGTCGGCGTTGGTGCGAATCTTGAGCTTCTTAAATTTGTCAGCGTAGTCCATGAGTTTGGCGTAGAGCTGATACGTTGGAGCGTCTTCCGCCTTGAGGGTTTTGTCACGGAGAACCTGGAGAACTTCAGACGGAGCGGTCGGAACCTGTTCGCCGTAGATGTTGCCGGAGAATCCGTCAACGGAAATCCAGTCGCCTTCCTTGAAGACCTTGTCGCCAACGGTCATGGTCTTGGCGGCGTAGTCGATAACGATGCCGTCGCAGCCGCAAACGCAGGCTTTACCCATCTGGCGGGAAACCAGAGCGGCGTGAGAAGCGGCGCCACCGAAGGAGGTAACGATACCCTGAGCAACCTGCATACCGCGGAGGTCTTCAGGAGTGGTTTCGCGTCGAACCAGAATCAGTTTGGCAGACGGATCCTTCTGGAACCATTTTTCGGCTTCGTCCGGCTGGAAGCAAATCTGTCCAGTGGCGGCGCCAGGACCAGCGTTAACGCCCTTGGCGATTGGTTCGTGACCTTTGAGTCCGTCACCGGAGAAAATCGGCTGGAGAAGCTGGGTTACGTCGTTAGCCGGAACGCGTTTGACAGCGGTCTTTTCATCAATCAGACCTTCTTCGCACATTTCGACAGCGGTGCGAACGTGAGCGAAACCGGTTCGTTTGGCGTTACGAGTCTGAAGCATGTACAGCTTCTTCTTTTCAATCGTGAATTCGATGTCCTGAACGTCTTTATAAGCCTTTTCGAGGTTGAGAGCGACTTCCTGGAACTGTTCCCAAACTTCGGGCATGTCGTCTTTCAAAGATTCTTCAATCTTCTTCGGGCGGCGGATACCGGCAACAACGTCTTCGCCCTGAGCGTTAATCAGGTAGTCGCCAGTAATTCCCTTTTTGCCAGTGGCTCCGTCGCGGGTAAGAGCAACGCCGGTGGCGCAGTCGTCGCCCATGTTGCCGAAGACCATAGCCTGAACGTTGACGGCGGTTCCCCAGGTGTGAGGAATCGAGTATGTACGACGATAAACAATAGCGCGGTCGTTCATCCAGCTTCCGAAAACGGCGCCGATAGCAGCCCAAACCTGTTCCATCGGATCTTCCGGGAAATCTTTGCCAGTGCGTTCTTTAACAGCCGCCTTGAATTCGGTAACCAGTTCTTTAAGCGCTTCAGCCGGCAAATCGCTGTCCAGTTCAACGCCGTACTGGGCTTTCTTGGCAACCAAAATCTTTTCGAACGGGTCGATTTCGGTCTTGTTCGCCGGTTTCATTTCCAGAACGACATCGCCGAACATCTGGACGAAACGACGATAGCAGTCCCAGGCGTAGCGTTCTGAACCGGATTTTTCAGCCAAAACGCGGACGGTCTTGTCGTTCAAACCAATGTTCAAAACGGTATCCATCATACCGGGCATGGATTCACGAGCGCCAGAACGGC
>CACXSS010000334.1 GCA_902770245.1 uncultured Planctomycetota bacterium
ATAAAGGGAATCAAGTCTTGCCAATAATGCAAGTATGAAAAATAAACAATCGGTGTAAATCCGTCTCATCCGTGTTTTCCGTGTGGGACTAATAGCCCCGAAATAAACCTATTTTAGTTCACAGGTACGGACTTGTCGGAAGAGCCAAAAATAAAAACGTTTAACTGTTGTTTATTATATCGGACAGAATGTACGTCCGCGTTACCTTTGCGCCGACGGATTCGAGTTCTTTTTGGATTCTGTCCGCTGCTAACGAACGTCGTCAGGGAACGCTTCCGGATTGCCGCGAAGACTTGTTTCCCAGATGCCGCGAAGCGGAATTTGGCTTTGTATGGATTGATCGAGGGTAAAGTTATGTTCCTGGTCAAGATTTTTAGATCCTGTTTCGAGCTTTTCCAAAGCGTTTGCGCCTCCTATGAATAAAAAGGTTCCCCCTCCGATAAAAATCGTCCCTATGAGAGCTGTCAATATAGAGAAAGCAAAAGATTCGATGTAATTTGAAAGGCTTGCCAAGACTAACAGAATGCCTATAATAATTGATAGACATCCCCACCCAGAGAAAACGCTGTCTTTCTTAAATTTTTTGTCAAGCTGTTTCCTCTTGACGTTTAATGGAATGCCGAACGGCAGGTTGACAGCGAATATTTTTTGAGCGTCGCCGGAAAGGTAAAACTCTCCTTTTTGGTTATTGTAGGTAAACGTTGCGTGAATTAAAGGAAGACGGATTTGATAGGTTTCGTATGAATAATTGATGGTGAATTCGTGATCCGATCCGTAAAGGTTTGTATAATACCCGGATTTTAAGAGTATTTTAGCCTGTTCCGTCGACAGATCGGCAATGGTTTGCTTTAAGTCGTCTTTCGCTTTTTCAACCGTGATGTCAGCAGGCGCTTGCGTAACGTCTGAGGGATACGTTAACTGTGCAATATCGACCAGTTTAAGGAAATCGTTGTTATCGTAAAGCTTTGCAATGACGTCTTGAAAACTGGAATTGCCGGAACGAAATACCTTTACAGAATACTCGTACGGGTCTTTTTGCTGGGTGTTAACCGCATAGGACTGGTTATCGACGTTAATTTGTTGAACTGGGTGAACGATTGCTTTGCAATCAAACAGGTAACACGGGATAATAAGCCGTTGAGCGCTGACAATCTTCAGTTCCTGAAGGATGTCAGACGGAACTTTTGTACGATTCCTGAGAATCTCACTAATAATAGCTCTGTGAACGTCGCTCCATTTTTCTGTTACAGGCAATCCTCTGATGATATTTTCATCCGGATTATCCTTGTTTTCCGCGTTGGGAGCGGGGTTGTTGACAACGTTTACCACTCCGCATTTGGGGCATTTAATCCGGTTTTGCGAAACGGAAACCGCGTCCAGAGGAAACCCGCAGCTGCTGCATTTGATTAGTTTGTCTGTCATGATTATCCTTTCCTCAAAAAAATGATTCAATGGAAACTAAGGAAGCAAATACGTCCGCGTTACCGTCGCGCCGACGGATTCGAGTTCTTTTTGGATTCTGTCCGCCTCAGCATCGGAAGCGGTTGTGATTGTAACCGGTCCTTTTGCAAATAACGCCTCTGCGTCTTGCAGAGATAGATTGGCAGACTGGCTGGTAATTCGAATGACCTCTGATTTTCTGTCGCCTATGGACGTTATGTTCAGCTGAGTGCGAATGACGTTTTCTGGAAACGCTTCCGGCTTGCCGCGAAGACCTTTTTCCCAGATGCCGTGAAGCGGGATTTTTCCTTTTATGAATTGAGCGTAAATACTGTTATGCTCTTGAGTTAGCTTTGCAATTGCGGTCAGCTCCTTTTTGATTGATTTGTCCGCTCGATACAAGAGGAATCCGCCCAGTCCGATAAAAAGCCCGCCCAAGAGAAACAAAACCAACGCCGCCGATTTTGGAGCCGTTGAGTCAAGGAACGCTATCAATGCGATTGAAACTAACCCCAATAATACTGTGAAACAGCCGGAACAGCCCAAGTGCATTTTTCGGGTATGCTGATTAATCTGCTCATTATAGGTAATGTCAACAGGGGGATTATCAGCCTGAGTCCTTGCGGCGTCGCCAGTAAGCCAGAAGTCTCCCGTCTTGTCTTTATAGGAAAACGTAACGTGAATTAAAGGAGCCAGGATTCGTTTTGGCGTGGAATCGTATTCAACGTGATAATCGTTTCTGATTTGAAGATCTTTATGGTCGGTGCGTTCCAGTATTTTTTTAACGCCCTCTTGAGCGCGATTTCCAATGATGGTTTTTACTTCCTCCTGCGCTTTGGGAAAGGTAACGTTAGAGGGCTGCTGTTTAACGTCCGAGGGGTATTTCAAACTTTCCAGATCAACTACGTCTGAAAAGGTTAAATTCTCATAGAGGGATTGAATTGGTTTGGCAAACTGGTCGTTTTCGGCAACCAGAACGCTTCCGGAGAACTCGTAGGCGTCGTTGTGGTGCGTGTATTCCGTATACCGTTCTGTGTAATCGTTGTCATCCCCGATTCGTCGGACTCGCTCTCGTTGATTGCCGACTTCATAGGAATAGCGAATTGTTGCGTTGCATTCAAACAGATAGCAGGGAACGCAAATCCGTTCAACGCTGGTTAGACGCAGTTGCTCAAAGACGTCTGGCGGCATGATTGCGTGTTTTTGGAGAATCCAGGAAACAATGCTCCTGTGGATAGCGACCCCGCCAACTGTTACAGGAACGCCTCCAACGATGGTTTCGCTGTCGTGGTCGGAAGTGGTTTCGCTCTTTGGCGTTTCAATGACGTTTACCGCTCCGCATTTGGGGCATTTAATCCGGTTTTGCGACGCGGAGGACGCTTCAAGCGTAAAACCGCAGCTGTTGCATCTGAGTACTTTGTCTGACATGATTATCCTGCTTTGTGAATCTGTTTAAATGTCCTGTTTTTTACAAATTGAAACAAACGTTACGGAGTTCTGACTGGACTTTAATTCTGACGCGTAACCGTCGCGCCTGCCTTTTCGAGCCTGGATTGTACAAATGACGCCAGACTTTCAGGCACAGAAATTGTAAATGACGGCTGGCTTTC
>CACXSS010000335.1 GCA_902770245.1 uncultured Planctomycetota bacterium
TCCCCATAACCGCTTTCCACTGCTTTTGCGTTACTTCCGTTTCCAGCATCCAGAAACCTTTGGTCAGCGTTACTTTATGCTGCGTTTCGTCATTATCACGTCCATCTTCCGATTTCGGCGACCCCATCGTAAACGCTCCTGCCGGACACCATCTGAAAGCGAATTCCACGCCGTTAATAACTTTCACAGCGCGTTTGCCAGCGTTTTTACCGGAGCCTAAATCGCCCTGAACAGCTGGAACGTCTGCGCTGGGCGCGACGACGCAGCGACCGCCCATGTTCGGAATGCGAATTGCCGCAACGAAGCTGGCGCGGTAGGCAGATCGGCAGCGTTGAGCCGCCCAGGACCAGCTTCCGCCGCGGAATACGCGTTTGGCGTCGTTGGACGGCGTAAACGGGTCGGTTACTTTCCCGCTCGGATAGTCGGAATACCCGTCCCGGCACCATTCCCAAACGTTGCCGTGCATGTCGGATATGCCCCACGGGTTAGAGTTGTAATTGCCCGCATGGGTCGATCTTTCCAAATACGGACCTTTAACCGTTGTACCGCAGGGATAGTTGCCGTTGCAGTTCGCCTTGTCGCCGTTGAGAGCGTTTCCCCAGAAATACGCCGACTTGCTGCCTGCCCGGCAGGCGTATTCCCACTGCGCTTCCGTCGGCAGAGACGTTTTGGACTCGATTTTTGTCCCAAGCCATTTGCTAAACGCAAAAGCGTCCTGCCAGCTAATACACGTAACCGGGCTGCTGTCGTTTTGGGCAAACCCTGGATTGAGCCACGAATAATCGGCGTTTTGATTCCACTTGCCGTTGGAAATTCCCCACGGTTTAAGCCCTTTGGATTTATAGCCGGTATCGCGAACAAACGCCTTGAACATGCCAACGGTTATTTCCGTTTCCATGATCCAGAATCCTTTGGTCAGTTCGACTTCATGCTGTTTTTCGTCCGCTTCTCGTCCCGATTCCGACGTTGGCGACCCCATTATAAACGTTCCCGGCGGACACCATCTAAAGGCAATTTCCACCCCGTCAACGTCAACCGTTTTTCGTTCTCCCGCTTTTTTCCCGGGTTCAAACCCGCGCGGTTTTTCCGGTTCCGGCGGTTCCGGCTCTTCTTCCGGCTCGCCATATTCCGGGTCTTTTTCCGGAATTTCTTCCCCGTCTTCAATCTTTTGTACGATTTCTTCGGTTTTCTGTTTTTCCTCTTTATAAAACTCTTCCGTCGGGACGAGTTCAATCGCTTTATCGATTTTGGCTAACGCCTGCGGATATTCCCTTTCTATTCTGTGCTGAACGTATTGTTTATAATACGCGGTTTGAATATCCATCTTTTCATTGATGTAGTCCTCGTTGTTGGGATCCAGTTCCAGAGCTTCCTCAATTTTGACTAACGCCTCGGCATACTGTTCTTTTTCTTCCAGCTCGACCGATTCCTTAAAGGCGTCGTCCGCTTTGACCTGATTGTCGATTTGCGTCTTTTCTTCCTTGTACTGCTCGTTTTCCGGATCCAATTTCACGGCTTCTTCCATTTTTTCAGCCGCTTGCGTAAACTTCCCTTCTTTTTGGAATTGCACGGCTTCGTCATGGGCAATTACCGCCTGACATTTGTTTTCCAGACGTTTGGCTTCCTGTTCGACTATCAATCTCGCTTCCGCTTGAGCCTTGAGTCTCGCTTCCGCCTCCGCCGTCGATATCGGTTTTTTCGTTGACGGCTTTACATTGCCTTTCGGAGCGGCGTCAGCAGAACGAACCGGCGCCGGAGGGGCGAGATCTGAATCTTCCTCCGTTTTAACCGCAGAAGGAACTGACGGTTCCGTTTCAGACTCGGCTTCTGATTCAGTCGGCGCCGACGAATTTTTCGTCTTTCCCAACACTTTAATCAAACGGTTTAACGCCTGTTGGTGCGCCTTGTACAGTTCGTTTTCCGGCTGTAAATCGACCGCAACGTTAATTTTGTTCAGCGCCGCATCGTAGTCCTCCTTCTCCTGTAACTCCACCGACTGGTTATAGTACTGTTCTGCCAGACGCTGCGCCTCTGAAGGAGCGGCATTTTCATCTTCTTTTTGCGCCTGCTGAGCCTGATTTTGAACGACTTCTGTTTTGCTCGGCTTGAGAAGAAGCGTCATCAGTCCGGTTCCGCAAACAATAAACTGCACGGCGACAAGACCAATCAAAATCGAAATCCAGTGTTTTTTCAAAAACGCCAATATTGTTTCTGACTTATTTTGCGAATTGGGAGCAGGCGGTACAGCGCTTTTTCCACTTGACAGCGGAACAGGCGCGTCGAAGCCAGAAGCGGCTGTCGAATTTGACCACGGTTGGGGCGTCAGAGACGCAGCCGACGGCGGCGGAGGGGATGACATTTCTCCAATAGCTCCTGACGGAGTCTGATACGCGGCTGCCCTGAGCTGGGAATCGTATTGAGCTTTTTTCTTTTTGTCTAAAAGCGTAATTCGCGCCTGAGCCAGCTCGTTGAGAAGCTGCTGAGACTGCTGTGAATACGGTCCCGTTTGAAAAGTCCGAATAAACGCCATTTGACGATCCGCCGCCTTCTCAATGACGTTGGGGTCAGATTCGTAAAGAGCCAGACCCAGCAAACGATAGTAGTTCGCCGGCAGTTCGTTGACGGGAATGCTAAGCCATTCGCGATAGGGATTAAATTCTGCGCTCATATTTTACAGTAAACGTAGATTAAAACAAGAATAATATCAATTAATAAATATTATACATTTCTCGCAATCGTTGTCAAGACTTCAGAGAAAATATTTATTAAATAGCGCGCTCACAAAAATTGGCGGAACAATAGAAAATGAAAAACGGCAGGCGACCGGGGCGCGTGAGCGTCGGGAAAAAATCTCACGCGGAGATGCGGAGGCGCGGAGGATGTTCGCAAAGAAATGATTGGTATTACGCTTGCGGCGGAAGCCTCCAAAATCTCTTGAACGCGGAATGCCAGCCCGAACAACCGGCTCGCGGCAGTCCTCTGCCGCACCCTTGACGGCGCAAGCCGTCAAGGGAA
>CACXSS010000336.1 GCA_902770245.1 uncultured Planctomycetota bacterium
CAGTCCGTTCACGGATTTGACGGATTAAACGGATTTTCACCGATTGAATTGTTGACAATTCATTGTTCATTCGTGAATCATTGAATTATAATCACGAAAAACACGAAATTTACGAAAAATATAAGATTAAAAATAAATCCTTTCGTGTGTTTCGTGTATTTCGTGTTTAAAAATACTTTGAGACGAAAAAACACCTGTTTTTTAGCTCAAGTACCAACTTGTCGGATGAACCAAATAAAAAACATAACTGCAGCCAATGCCAATAAAATATTCAGCACAGGGAATATTGTCAAAACCGGGGACGGCACGCTTCAGATTGCGACTGCTGCAACCGGTATGATTTCGGCAGAAAGCATACTTGTATCTTCTGGTCGCATAGACGCAAAAGGTTATATTAACGGTAAACTGTCAGTATCCGCAGACGCCATGCTCTCACCGGGCAATTCCATCGGCTCGTTGTCAATTGACGATTTCATCATCGGCGACGTTACACACAGCGGCGAGTTAATTCTCAATGAAACCGACTCTAAGCTGTTGATGGAAATCGGCGGATCGGCTATTGACGAGAACGACTCTCTGATTGTTTCCGGCGACCTGACGCTGCATGACGGCAGCATCATTTATCTGGCGGCGACAGACGACTGTGATTTGCAGCCCGGCGATACGTTTACCGCCGTTTTGTCAGGAAACAACAGCGCCGCTCTTGCGGCAGATGGTTTTATCGGAAAATACGTTCGTTCAACAGATTTTATCGATTTGCAGTATATTCAGCTCAACGGCTCTGAATACGGGTCTAATAACGGTAAGTACGCCATTACCGGACGTCGATACATCGACCTGAACTCCGTTCCTGAACCGTCAACGTGGACGCTGTTGATTCTCGGCGTTGCCGGACTGCTGTGTCTGAAAAAGCTGCGAAAAAATTAGTCTTTTTTCGCAGCCGAAGAAATCTCATGCAAAGTTCGCGAAGTTCGCAAAGTAATAAAAAACAGACGCGAAGCGTTCAATTAGAACTACGTTGCAGTTCTTATGTAACGCTTCGCGTGGTCAATTGTACAATCGGCGAAAATCGGTATTTTCCGGGGGCTAACGCACCCCGGCTCGCCAAAATCCGTGTGCGGACTGACCCGCGCATAACCGTCGAGGAGCGCGAAGCGAAACTCCTCACTCCTCACTCCTCATTCCTAACTCAATCCCCCTTTATTTCGTCAGCGTTAATATCCCAAACGACTGCGGGTTCCAGACGGGCGCAAGTCCTTCGCCCCAAAGCAGATACGCTTCCGGAGCATCGGAGGAGTCCGCGTCGGTCAGGCGCAGCGACAGCCCCAGCTTCGTTCCCAACGTTCCTTTCACGCCGCCCAGGTCTGACCACGGCATCGCGATTTCGTACGTTGTCTTGGCGCCCTTTTGTGTAACAGCAATGTCGTATTCGGACGAGTCTTTTGTCAGCTGACCGCTTTTCAGTCCGCCGGAGAATTCTGCTGGTCGATAGAGCGAATGTTTCCCGCTTCCACCGCCAGGCGAGGCGGGGCTGACGTCAAAGCAGAACGCCTTTCCGTCTTCTCCCGGCAGCCGGTTGAGCGGATGAATAGCAATTCGCACCGCGTCGCCTGTTACGCCTTTGGCGTCGGCTTTCTCAACGCGCTTGTTGTCGATTACCTCAATTCCGACGTACAGGTACTGTTTATCGTAATTGAAATAAACAACGCCGCTGCAATTGTCAGGCGTCCATTGATACGATTTGCTGACAGTCCGAACCTGATTTCTGCCCAGCAGAGGAATCGGCGCGGACTGGTCGAAGTCGCTCAGGTCGCCGTCTATTTTGCGTTTCTCTCCCGACTTGACCTGCGGCGCAAACGCGACGAAGTCTGACCCCTCGTAGGGAACCAGAACCGCGTTGTCGATCATGCTCCAGCCGTCGCCCTTACAGACCGGCGCCGCTGAGACTTTCTCCGCCCCGGCGGGCAGATCTAAACGTTTGCTGAACACCTGCCAGCAGTCCTGCGTTTTGGGAGACTGGAAGACTTGAAGCCAATGCCACGTCCAGGATTGCCCGTCTGCCGTTGACCCGCCGAAGTTGGAGCCGGTCGTTAAATTATCGGACTTAATCCAGAAGCTGTACAGATATTCGCCGCCCGCAACCGAGATTTTCGGAACGTTCTGATAGACGTTGAAATACTTGCCCTTGGTATTCTCAAAGCGAAGGACGTACTTGCCGTGCCCCGGTTCGTTGGGGTTATTGAACTCCGTTCGGACGCCGTCTTTTCCGGTTCCGCCCCAGTTTGCCGCGGCGGCGGGAGAGTCGCCAGGCTGTTCGAATCCCGGGTTGAGCAGTAAATTCCCGATCTGATCCGGGTTGACCGCGTTGACAACAACCTTTCGGACAAACGTTCCCAGCAGCGCCTTGGACGCAGCGTCGGCGTATCGCAATGTAACAGTCGTCGGCGTCGCTCTGTTGGGGACGCTGTCAATTTTCAGCAGCTGCGTTACAGTTTCGCCCGGCTTGAGCGAAACCGTAACTCCCTTGTCTCCGTTGGGGGCGACGTTTTTATCCAGCCGAACGTTGACCAGAATAGGCTTCTTCAAAAGGTTTGACAGCCGAACGGGAACTTCAAGTGCGCTGTTGGCAATGCCTGTAACAGTCGGAACAGCCGCCTCCGATCCCGGGAAGGACAGAATCAGCGCCGCTTTAATCGCCTGAATGTCTCCGCCGACGACGATATAGGGGCTGGACGTCAACGACAGTTTCGTCAATCCGGACTGCGGAAGCGGGGTTTCGTTCCCCTGCTGATCGACCATCGCCTTGGGATTAAACCCGTTAGGAAGCGTTACAGTTTCTCCGTCCTTCTCGTTCGTCCAAACGATCAGAACTGGCGTTCCGTCCGGTTTTTCAAACAGTTTGAGGGAATCGGACTTGCCCAGCGAGATCTCCCCGACGGGTTTGGCGTTCCCAATCGCGTTGATAAGAACCGCCAGCGCGGCGGCGCCGGGTCGCGGACTCA
>CACXSS010000337.1 GCA_902770245.1 uncultured Planctomycetota bacterium
TTAATAAATACAAGATTCTGCCGGAATTGAAGTACGCCCGGCAGGATGCGGAGGCGGTTGCGGATTCTCTTAAGAAGAATTATTGTTTTTCGGATAAAGAGATTCTGCTTTTAACCGACGACAGACCCGGTCTGCTCGAACCGACAGACAGGTATATCATTCACGATCATTTAGAGAAACTGGCAAATCAGGAACTGGATTTGTTTATCTTCGGATTCTGGGGACACGGTCTGTTTAGAAACGGTCAGCGATACTTTTGTCCGTTGAACGTCAAGAAAGAACGAACTGAAATTCAGGGGTTGCCCTTTGACGAACTTCAAGACCTTCTTGCCAGGATTCGCTCGAAAAACACCTGTATGATTCTGGACTGCTGCCAGACGGTTCACGACCGGGGCGAGGCGGAAACGCTAACCGCAGCTGATCAGAACGTCATAGAGAACGCCGCCCGAGACATTGTTTTGCGGCGAAAAGAGCAAATTCCGAATTTCCCGTCTAACGTTGCAATTCTCAACTCCTGTAAAGCAGGACAGTGCGCTTACGAATGGGATGAGCGTAAACATGGGCTCTTTACCGCTCTTCTTCTTGACGCGATGAAAAAACGCAGCGCCAGCGTTATGCAAATCGCCAGCTATATCAGCAGCAATATCGAAAAGACGGCTTTGGAACTGGGCAAGGATCAGACGCCGTTTTATAAAATCGAAGGCGATATTGTCCTGCCGGTGAATACGAAACCGGCTTCGTCGGAACCTGCTCCGAAGCCTGTCCCGCAGTCTTTTGAACCGGGCAATCCTCTTGCTGAAATTCTGAAAAAGGAAAAGAAAATAAGGCTGGAGCATCTTCAGAATCAAGTTATAGAGGCTTTTAATAAGGGAAATCTCATACTAGCCATTTCTAAATGTGAAGAGCTTTTGAAAGAGAATCCGAATTCGGCGGAAGCGAACGCTCTGCTTCCTGTTTTCAAAGCCAAATTGGAGAATCAAAAGAAAGAGTATCAACTCAAAAAAGAACGAAAACTCAAAGTAAATATGCAGGCGATATCCGTTCCTGGAACAGAAGCCGGGGAGACAAAAACGATTACGGTCAATGATGTGGTTGTTGCCTTTTGCTGGTGTCCGCCAGGAAAGTTCATGATGGGGTCGCCCAAATGGGAAGCTGGACGTTCTACCAATGAAGCGGAGTGTATAGTTACATTGACCAAAGGTTTCTGGATGATGGAAACGGAGGTTACGCAAAAGCTGTGGGAAACCGTTATGGGGAATAATCCAAGCTCATATAGGAAGCGCAGTGGGAATACGCGTGCAGAGCAGAAAGTACAACGGCGTATTTCTGGGGGAATGCGCTCAATGGAGACAAAGCGAATTGCGATGGCTCTTTTCCATGCGGTACAACAATCCAAGGTAAATATATTGGAAAAACAACGCCTGTAGGCAGTTATCAACCTAACTACTGGGGATTGTGCGATATGCATGGCAATGTATGGGAATGGTGCGCTGATCGATATGACGATGACCCAAATTCTGCTCAGAGAAGTTCCTGGTGGATTATTGGACACAAAAGAGTAACCGATCCGGTTGGTCCTTCGGACGGCGCTTTCCGAGTGTATCGCGGCGGAAGTTGGACTGATGGAGCCGATGACTGCCGGTCGGCGCGCCGCGACTATAACGAACCTGGCTTCCGAAAGTACAATCTGGGGTTCCGTTGTGTGAAATGTCCGTAAGGCGACGAAATAATTCTCAAGAGCGTGACATTTCGGAGTGCGAGAGCGCAGCTCTCGCTTTTCGAAAACGTCGAGAACAACGAAAAATGTTTCTACGTCGAAAACGCTAGAACTTCCGGATCGCGGGCGTATCGTCCGCTTAAATAAAATAAACCGCGAGCTTGCGCTCGCTTTATGAAAGCGGGAGCTTTGCTCCCGCACTCCGACAGAGCGGACGCTTTATATCGTCCACGTTTCTTTTCCGATTTTGACTTCAATCTGGCGGTCGGCGTTGAGAACAATTGAAACCTCGACGTCAGTCGGGTTCTCGCCGGGGGCGACGGGAATCAGCGCGGTGGCGTAGCAGACGGTTGCGTCGGCGTCTTTCTTTTGGACGAACGCGAACGCGGGTCGGCGCTCTTTCTCCATGTATACGTTGGAAATCCAGCCTTCTTCTTCCGCGTATGAGACTGTCGGCTGTTTCGCCTCGGCGAGAATCAGGTTGGCGTGTCCGTCATGGAGCGTCGCTGCAGTGAACGTTTCGGGATTCCAGTTCCATTCGCCGGGGAGAAGCTGAAAATGCTGGCGAAGCTCTCCGGACGCCTTTCCGGACAAGACGTCC
Organism: uncultured Planctomycetota bacterium; assembly: GCA_902770245.1. Classification (GTDB taxonomy): domain Bacteria; phylum Planctomycetota; class Planctomycetia; order Pirellulales; family Thermoguttaceae; genus RUG11551. The sequence continues at coordinate 2,319 of CACXSS010000337.1, forward strand.
AGCAGGACAAAGAACCGCCCGTCGACGAGGGTAAAAGTTCGTTCGTGGCGAAGCCCTTCGACCGGCTCGTTTGCCAGCGTCAGAGAGTCGATTCCCGGCGAACCGTCGGCGTTGGGAACGGACTTGTAACTGAGTTTCTCACCGCGGGAGAGAATCGGCTTGTTGTCAAGCGACACGAGTTGATGAACCATCGGAGAGCGGAAGAACTGACGCCACGTCGGCTCGCCGGAGTAGTTGTAACAGCCGCTGTCGGACATGAGCCGTTCTCCAAAAGCGGACAGTTCAAAGGACATGTTGTCCGCCTGATTGTGTCCAAACCGGGTCGTGTTGGAGTTCTTTATAACCATAAACCGGGCGGACGAAGACCAGTCCGAGCGGAGCGTATAGTACCCGGCGGCGGGCAGTTCCTGAAATCGCGCGTCGGGCGGCGCGCCCTCTTTCCCTTTGCTGGCAAAGTAACGCCAGTCGGGGCGGTCGAACAGCGGCAGAAACTGTTTGATCCATTTTCGGTTTGAGTCCTTCTCGCCGGGCCAGGCGTCGCCAAAGACGGGAGACGTGCCGTCTGGATGGCTCCAGATAACCACGGCGTTAATGGACTTTTCCAGATTGTCCATGAATTTCGGCGGGAACTCCACCGGCAGATTGAGCTGTCGGCAGATTCGCACCAGCCGGGCGAACTGGGTCGGATAGGCTTTGTGATAGCTGGAGATGTATTCGTTAATCACGCCGTCGCTGAGCAGGACTTTGCTTTGGAACGACGCCATGAGTTTGGCTGCCGTTACCAGCTCCTCGGCGCTGGCTTTTCGTTCCGGCAGCGCGGCGGCGGTAAACAGAAGCCCTTCGACGTGGTAAATATCCCAGTTCCCAAGCGTGGGGCGATTTTGGGCGGCAAGACAACAGGCTTTAATTCGCTTGCAGTGAACGTCCAAAGAGTAAATAATATCGACCATCAGCCGGCTGTCGAGCGACGGGGACTTGAGGAAGAACTCCAGCGTCGTTGACCACGCCGCCATTCTCGCGGCAGTGTCCAGCGACCGCCAGCCGGGGTGTTTGAACGCGTTTTTCGGCTTGTGCATGTGGTTAATCCAGGAACGCATTTCAAACGCCCATTCCTGAGCGTATTTTTCGTCTCCCGTTCTGACGTACTCAATGGCAAGAGACTGCTGCCAGTAAAAACGGTGGAACTGCCAAATCCACTCCATGTCTTTGTGCGGGTTTGTGTCCCAGTCGATTTCGTCTTTGCCGCGAAAAACCGGTTCGTACGAGGGCTGACCGGGAAAGACGTGTTCCAGCGCATCTTGAGCTCTTTTTCGGGTTGACTCGCTGGACCGCGCCGCCAGGTCTGACGGCGTTGACGCTTTGGACGTTGACGCCAGGTCTGCCGCGTTGCGATCCGTTTTCAGCTCGTAGACGGAAACAGCGTTACGGTTTCGGAAATGAGCCAGCAGGGATTCCTGCTTTTCCAGCGGCGTGGCGCCTTCGACGGGAACGTTGACCAGCGCCAGGACTTCGTCCAGATGTTCGCTCACGCCCGGGGCGTCTTCCGCCTGCGAGACGTTGACGCCCAAAATCAGGCTTCCAGCTGCGGCGGCGGAAGCAGAAAGGAACTGTCGACGATTTGAATTGTTTGAGTGGTTTTGCATGTGATGGTCTTTCAGTAGTCAGTACAAGCGTTTGCGCGGTTCAGCCCGTACACGGATGGGAAATTGACAATCCATATTTTTTAACACGAAAAACACGAAATAAGCGAAATTTACGAAAAAATTTAGATAAAAAATCCTTTCGTTTGTTTCGTTCTTTTCGTGTATTTCGTGCCTGTTCTGGCTGTTTGTCGGATTACTATTGATTATATGGATAGCGCTTCGGCTGTCAAGCGGTCGATTTCTTTTTGGACGCTTTCGTTGTCCGGGGTTTGATTCAGAATGCGTCCGAAGTCGGCAAGCTGGGCATGGACGGGGTTGTTTGCGTCGAATTGGGCAAGCGGAATTCGGGTTAGCAGGCTGGGGGAACCGAAACTCTTTCCGCCGGCGCAGCTGGTCGAGCAGGCAAGGGCGTTGACGGCGCTGGAGTTCATAACCGCTGACAAATAAAGGGCTTCCGGTTCGCTTTGAGCGGGAATGAAAACGCACGTTTCTTGCGGGAAAACGGGGCGGGGCGGCAGTCCGGCGACGGATCGCGGACCGACGGCGGCAGCGCGAATTCGGCTGTCCATGCGCCGCCAGACGCATTTCCAGTCTGAGAACGTGTACTGACCGACGTTGTACATGGAATAGAACTCGCCCCGGCTTTGGAACCGCTTTTGCGCCGCCCGATTGGAAAGCAGTTCCTCGAATTGGAGCAGATAATCCAGCGTGAGCGGGTATTTTTCCTGCAGCAGTTCCCGGCTCAGCCCGGTTCTTGATACGGGGTCTTGAACGACCAGAATTACTGTCCCGTCCAGGTTGAGCGCGCCTTTGCCGACGGACTTCCAGCGCGCCAGCGGGTAGAGCAGGGCGGATTCTATGACCGTTTCCACCTCCGGGACGTTCTTTTTGGAGCGCTGCGCCAGATTCCGAACGCGAACGCGGTTCTCGTCGACGACGTCCAAAACCGTCAGCCAGTAGACGCCGTTGGCGCCGCCGGAATTCGCGCCCAGCCGGGCAATATACGGCGACGATGCGTCACGTTTTATACCGCGTTGCGAGGACAAAATCGGGATGCTTTGAGATTCAAAAACAGACCAGACGGACAGCGGATCGGCGGGGTCGGACGGCTGCGCCCAAGACGATTTTTCTTTCATTTGAGGCACGGCTGACAGGGTTGTCTTTTCCTTCGTCGCGCTCTTTATTGAATGTATCTCTGTATACTTTACAGGATACGACGTTCTGTCGCCTTTTGACGCTGTTACAACGCACGCTTTGGCGGCTGGCGTTCCGAACAGATTGAGTCGGGAGAAATCCTCGACGGACTCTATTTTTATAGGCTCTCCGTTGGGAAGCGTCCAACGCCTAAACCCTCCGGCTGCGAGGGTAAAGAACAGACTTTTCGGGAGGACGAAGCCGATTCTTCCGCTTGGTTTGAGCCGGTCGCAAGAGGCGTAAAAAATCAACTCGGAGAGGTCTTTTTTCGCTCCTCCGTGACGTGCCGCGGAACCGGTTAAATGAAAGAGATTGTAATGTCGCCATAAGGGTTCCGTTTGACTGCGGTAGTCGGCGGGAAGATTGTCCCACGCAATCCAGGGCGGGTTCCCGGCGACGACGTCGTACTGTTTTGAAAGTAAGCTATCAGGCTTACTAATATCGTCTTTCAGGAAGTCGGCGCATTGAACGTTTTCCAGCCGATCCGGCAAGACGAGTCCAGTCAGACGATAGACATTGATTCTCAGGTTGGCTTTACAGGCGAAAACGGAAACCGGGTTGACGTCGCGCCCAAACAGGTTTTGAGTTATCAGCGGCGCGGTAACGGGAACGCTTT
>CACXSS010000338.1 GCA_902770245.1 uncultured Planctomycetota bacterium
CCAACGGGAGCGGTTATAATACGTCTCGCGCGGCAGCGCGGACTGGGAGCGGCGCCTCGCCGCTATTTAACCCAATACGCTTCAGCAACTTCCAGTTCAAAGAACGCCGATTTCGTATTTCCCCCGAAGGAGATATTGGCGACGGAATTGAGGTCAAGCTGGTTGTTGGCGTCCGTTCCGCAGGCGGTGCAATGCTGGAATTCGTTAAACGGGAGAAAGACGCTGTGCCATTTTCCGTCGGCGGAGCCGAAAGGTTTTGAAATGTACGAGCCGCGTCCGCCTTCCGCGCTCTCGTAGAGGAACATGCGGGCGACGGTATTCTGCCCCGGCTGACAGCGGTATCGAATCAATACGCCGCGGAATTTCGTCAGGTCGAGCGTCGACGGCAGCGGCCGGCTGGGATACGTCCAGTGGTCGCCGTCCGGGAAATCCGTCCGGAGTTTCCATGTAACAGCGCCAGTTGACTCTTCGTTGTCAACGAGAATCGTTTTCGCGTTGACGCTCTGCGACCGCGACCAGTTGGACGCGCTTCCGATTTCCAGTTTTTGACGATTGGGATATTTCTTCAAAAACGTCGCCCAGTTCGGTTCGCCGCGAAAGAGCATAACGACGTTTTGTTCTTTCTCCCAGCTTGAATTCCCCGCGGGATTCTCCCACGCAACGCGGCAGGAAACAACGACCGGTTTTTCGGACAGGACTTCCGACAGGTCAACGCTCCATTCGACGTCCGCCCGACTGCGAGCGGGACAGACGACTCTCTGTTCTTTCTGACTTGTTACAGACGAATCAGCCGCCTGCGGAGGAAAGACCGTTGCTTCAATCGGCGCGTCGGAGAGGTTTTCTAATGCGAACTTGAGCGTCAGTTGAGAACTGAACGTACTTTTGACCTGATACCAGCGCGACGTCGGTTCAATCAGCGATTCGTCGTAGACGTACCGAACGACTATCGGCGAGACTTTACGGGGCGACTTTGTCATGACGTCCTTTGCGCTGGGAGCTATGGGAATCTGCGCCAAAGCCGGATCGACGACAGCGAGTTTTTCCACCTCGGAACGCGGCGCCCAGACGTAAACCAAACCGTCGTGAACGGGAACGGTTTTGTCGTCGGCGTTGAAAGCAACCGGTTCACCGGTAATCCGTTCCGAACGCAAAGCCGGGCAGGGCAGGGCGACGCGTTGAGCTTTATCGACCGACCCCGTATAGAGAACCAGAATCGCTTCGTCGGAATCGTCTGTTACAAACGCGAGGGCTTTATTTTCGCTCAGTCCTTCGACGGGAACGTCGCCGATGTAACGGAACCCGGGCAGAACGCGAATCATCTGAGCGTATCCGACAAACGAGCGCATGGGGGAACACGACTTGTCCATCATGCCGAAATTGCTGTCGCGTTCATCGTAATACGGATACACAAACGGGAAGTACCGCTCCACGCCAACGGACTTCGCAACGACGGCTTTCATAACGATGTCGCCAGCGGAGATTTTATCTTCCCGGCTGTCGGCGCGGTCTTTACCGCGTTTCCACGGTCTGCCGCATTCGGTAATCCACATTGGAACCGGGCGGCTGGACGCTCCATTAACCTTCTCGGCAAATTGAGCGTAAATGGATCGCATGCTTTCCGCCCGGGCGTAGGTGTGAAAGCTGAAAACGTCACTGTAGGAATGGACGTCGTTGGCTTGCGCCGTGTCGAGCCATTCTGGATTGAATACCGCCAAACAGCATCCTAATACGGGCTTGTCCATGCCTTGCTTGGACAACTCCCACGACATTGTTTTGAGAATCGGCGCGTACTGGTCGGCGGGAACGTTGCCGCCAAAGGAAATGTCCGGTTCGTTCCAGACTTCCAAGCCTCCCCACGTTGACGACCATTGAGGGTGCAGCGCCGACCACAGCTGTGACAGCGCATTGAAGTCCTCTGGATACCGGGCGCGTCTGCCCGTCCAGGCGGGGGCGTCGTGAAACATTTCCAGAACTTCGACGCCGTTTGCTTTGCAGAGCTTTCGATAGGAATCGTACCCACGGTATCCGTCCGGGTTGACAGGCTGGCTGGAATCCGGCTGAATTTCCGACCAACTGAGCCGGTCGCGAATCATGACAATCCCGGAACGCCGGGCGATTTTAACCAACTCTTCCCGCCGATTCCCGTTCTTATTGACCAGCCACGACATCGCAGCGTCGATACAGAAAAACGGATCGCGCTTTTGCAGCGTTTGAGCGTCCTCTATACACAACGGAGGCAGCGACGCGATTCCAAAACGCTCGATTTCCTTCTGTCCGTCTTCGGTCTTGCCGGTTGTTACAACGAGTTCGAAAAAACCCTGCGGCAGAGTAAACTCTGAGCGTCCGTTTTGAATTGTCCCGCTGCAAACAGAGGTTCCGTCCGTATCGACGATTTCAAAGTCCGCGTCTGGCACAGGCGTTACAGGCGCGCCGTTATCGAGGTATTCCAACTCAACAACGCTTTTCTGCTCGGGCTGAACAAAAAGTTCTGTCGGACGTTTTATCTGCCATTGAGCAAATGCAACGGCTGACATTGCAATAAGGACGGCAAAACAGATTAGAAAAAAACAACGATGGATAATTGATCTAGTCATGGGCGTTTAGGGATTGGTGAGCCGGGGTGCGAACCCGCACGGGGGATAGGACGAGGTTATGCCTCCGAAAAAGCCTTTTTGGCGCTACCCACGTCCAGGCAGGAACCGACCTTGTCGGAGCGTACGCTCCCGGGAAAAACTCACGTTCTAGTTCGTAAAGTTTTACAGGTATCTTTGCGTTATTTGCGGATAAAATTCTTTTGCGGACTTCATCCGCCTTGAAAAAACTTTCGGTCGCCAGCAAGCTGGCTCCCTATTGTAGAAGTTTTTTCAAGTTTAATTAAGAGGGGAAAACCTTTTTTGAAAAAAAGGTTCTGTATTTACAATATGCAATTGCTAATTGCTAATTGAAAATTGCTAATCCTTCTTCAGTAACGGCAGAATTCTTCCTGCTGTTCCTTCGTTTAAATCGAAAATCATAAATCCGGGACAGCCGACCTCCTGCGCTTTGAGCGCTTGCGAGATCGTTTCGTCCGGCGTGAGCTTCCATTCGCCAATTCCGGGATAGAGCGGAAATTCAGGCTTGACGAACGACTTTTGATATTTGTAGATCCGCCCGTAGGAACCCGCGTCGAGCGTGTAGTTCATCGGGCAGAGGAAATCGACGATGCCTTCGTTTGCCCACGCGCCCCAGTCCTGACCGATTGTTTTGCCAACGGTGGGGTATTGAATAAACACGGCGGCGGAAACTTTGCAGTCCGGACGAACGGCTTTGACTTTGTGATACGTCGTCCTGACGATATTGGTAATACAGTCGGCTCGCCATTGAGTCCATTTGTCTTTCAGATCGCCTTTGAGACAGTCTTTGGGCCAATTTTCCACTTTCTTTCCAATGGATTTCTCAAACCGTTCGCGGCAGCCGTTACAGAAACAGTATCCAATTCCGTCGTAGCGAATGTAGTCAAAATGAACGCCGTCGACGGGATATTTTGTCGCGATTTCCACCATGGAATTGACTTCCAAATCAATATTTTTCGGATTGGATGGGCACAGCCAGGGGAATTCGTCCCCTTCGTAGTCGATCTGCAATCGCTTTTCCTGACGGAATTTATCCAGATTCTCCTTGGTAATGCGAAACTGCAAATTAAAGTTGACTTTCCAGATATGAACCTGAATTCCACGCTTGTGACACGCCTTGACGCACGCGTCGATCTGGTCGCCGTATTTTTCAACTTCAGGAGATATGGGAATGTATTCGCTCGGATACAGAGCGTCTCCTCCCGACCAGACCGGATTGGGGAAAACAGCGTTAAATCCGGCTTGCTTGAGCTCTTCCGCCGTGCGTTCCCAATCGCCTTTATACGCGCCGAATCCGCTGTGATTCCACCAGCCGCGGAACGGAAGCGTCTTTGAGTCCCGAAGGGGAGCCGCCGCCAGCTTTAATTCTTCAAAATGCTTTTTCTGGCAGGCGTCAACAAAGGCGGCAAACCCGCTTTCCTGTTCAATCTGAGTCATTTCAGAACGGTTCTTTTCAGCATTGGGAACGGTCTTTCCTGCTGCAGTCGTTGCCAGGTTGAGCATATACTGACGAATCGACGTTTTGAGCTTTTCGTTTTTTGTCAGGAATTCCAGAAATGCGGATTTCTCCATGGGCAATTCTTTCAAATCTGAGTTGAGAACGAGCAGCGGAATGCCGCGTTTTTTCGTCTCGGCTTCCAGAACGCTGCGCTGGGCGGCGCCAAGATATTTGTCATACAAAACGACAATGGCGCAGCGGTTGTTAAATCGATCGTATGCGCCCGACAAGGTCGGTTCCTGATTGGACGTGGATATCTTCGAATCCGCCGTGTTCGAGGACATAACCTCGTCCTTCTGCCCGTGCGGCTTCGCACCTGCATCGGCGGGCAGGGTTATTCTGTCGGCAGAAAGATCAAATTCTTTGAGCATGTTTTGAAGAATCCCTGCGTTGCGGGTTCCCTCTTCAGGAACGACGCCTTTGTCGTTGGGAACGGAGAGGAAAAGAATCGGTTCACTAATACAGCGGAAAGAAAAAAAGGTTATGCGGGAACTGGCGTACTGACTGCGCCAAAGAGTAATCCGAACGCCGTCGATTTTATCCCAGCCGCTGGGAGAATTATATCCGCCGCAATTGTATTTCCGAAACGTCAATATGCCTCGTTTTGTCGGAATTGCGGACGTGCAGTTGTAGCAGCCGTTGCCGGAAGAAAGGTAAATTGAGGAATACGAAAAGGCTTCCGGATTATCCACTTCAAGCTCAACTTCAAAACGGGAATACTCGCTCAAGTCAATTGGCTTGTCAAACGATCGGTCAATAGAAACGCGGTCGGCGTCCGGATGGTCTTTGAACGAAACCGAACAATCGGCGCCTTCTGATTTTGCCGCCGGATACGCTCCATTGCGGAGCGGTTTCTGTGGTGAAGTTGTCAATAACGTAAACGCCGTCGTTAGCGATGGCGGCAGCTGAAAAGATGGCAGCGCAAAGGAAAGTTAAAATTGAACGAATTGTCATTGGAGGGGGTAGGGAATAGTTGAAAGGCGGTAACGACCAGGCGAGCTAGAGTGCGTAGAGCCGTCTGGAAAAATTGGACTGCGAGTTGTGTCTCGCCGACTTGAAAAAACTTTCGGTCGCCAGCAAGCTGGCTCCCTGTTAGGGAAGTTTTTTCAAGTCTTTTAAGAGGGGAAAACCTTTTTTGAAAAAAAGGTTCTTCCCCTCATACTCCCCTTTCCAAAAAACTTTAATAAGGGAGCGCAATTGAACAATCGGCGAAAATCCGTCTAATCCGTTAAATCCGTGAACGGACTGACCTGCACATAATTAACGGGAAATTACTTTTTCTTCAGCAGCGGCAGAATTCTTCCTACAGCGTCTTCGGTTAAATCGTAAATCATGAATCCGGGACAGCCGTTTTCATGCGCTTTGAGCAGTTGCTGAATCGTTCCGTCCGGCGTGAGTTTCCATTCGCCAACTCCGGGATAGAGCGGGAAATCCGGTTTGACGAACTCTTTTTGACGATTATAGAACCGTCTGTAGGAGTTCGCGTCGAGC
>CACXSS010000339.1 GCA_902770245.1 uncultured Planctomycetota bacterium
CTCGACGCCAAGGGCGAGGTGCTGGCGGAGACTGGATACGACAAGTGCGGCCCCGTCAAGTACCTCGAAAAGCTGAATAGCCTCGCGAAGAACGGCCCGCTTCTCAAGAAGCACATCAAGCCCTACGAGGAAAAGTTCATGAAGCTTGGTAGGAAATTCGACGCCGACATGCGCGCTGAAATCAAGAAGGCGACGGACAAGGGCGTTGACAAAAAGCAAGCCGAGAAGGATGCTCTCAATAAACTTGCTGGTTCGCTGTCCGCCGGTTCCCATGACAAACGATTGCATCGGGCTGCCGATTTATCATGAGTTCATCTGCAAGTACGGGGAGTTCGTCGTTCTGGACTCCCACGGACGCATCTTCCATAAGACAAAAGAGCATTTTGATCTTCGCACCCTTCAGCCGTGCGTCGCGGTTATCAGCCCGACTGAAGCGCTTGTCGCGTTGAGAAACGGTAACAAAAACGGAGGAGCGGTTAAGGCGGCTGTTACATTCGACGCGGGGCAAACCTGGACTCCGATTCCCGATCTGCCGATTGAGAACCCGGATTCCTGTCTGGCTCTGCTAACGACAGACGACGGGACGCTGTTGCTGGTTGGAAATCCGAAAGAAGGACGCGGGACGCTCAACCTTTGGAAATCCCGCATGGACGATTTGCAGAACTGGTCGCTGTGCACGGCGCTAGAAAACGAGTCTGGATGCGAGTTCTCCTATCCGACGCTGATAAAGGATTCCGCCGGGCGGGTTCATCTGATTTATACGTGGAAACGAAAATCCATCTGCCATCGCGTTCTCTCTCCGGAGTTATGGAACGCAAAGCAGGTTAAAGACGCAGAGCAATCAGGAGGAAAGGAAAAATGAACATGAACGTTTCCGACTGGTTTGGTTTGCTGACGACGGCATTTGCAATCGGCGCTCTTGTCGGCTCGCTGTTTCGAAACGCGTCTATAACTGCGCGATTGACAATTGCGACGGTTGTTACATTGGCGTCGATGATTCCGCTGCCGGTTGACACGCGCCCCAGCCTGGCGATGTGCGTCTACGCTCTGACCGGTTTGCTGTCGGTTACGACGCTGATGATTTTGACGTGCTGTCTGTTCAAATTCAGCGTTCCCAATCGACGCAAACGAATTGCAACAGCAGCTCTTGTAACAGGCGTTTTTCTCTATGGTGGAGAGATCGGCGCGATTCCCTTTGACCTGTTTCAGTACGGATACCTGCCGCTTTACGCGCTGGCGTTTGCCATCGTTGGAATTGTCCTTTCAGACGCAGTCGGGGCTGTTACAATATTCGCCGGATACGTCTTGTATGTATTGGGAATCTACGACAATTATTTTACATCGATGATAGATCCGATACTGTGGATTGCAGCGACAGCGTTTTTAGTGAGAAGGGTTTTGTTACATCTTAAAAACAAAAACGCGACGCCGTCTTCCGTTCCGGCGTCGCGCTAAACATCGGTCTGGTTTTTATTGATTTCTATGCTTCCGTTCTTAATCAAACGAACCAACGACCAATGATTTTTAAGGATTGTTTAGTGATTATTTGAATTGCTTGTTGAGCAGTTTTATCAATGTTGTATTTACTCTTGAATCGTTATTGATTATGCTTCTATCCTATCAATAATTTAGTTTCCGTCAACCCCCTCGACAAGGAAAAAATAAAGGAACTTTTAAAAAATTTTTTTATTATTTTCTCGAAATTTTTTTGCTTTTTGCGGTAAGAAAAAATTATTGAAAAGTTTTCGCGGAAGGCAATCAAAACTTTCCGCTTGACATTTTACAGACATCGGCGAAGGCGATCTTCCAGACTCTGAATTGCGGCGGAAATTTCCAGCGACTTGTTGTTCATGTCGATTACAAATCGATGAGTAATCCATTCGTCTACTTTCTTCTGGGCGGAAATAACCGTCGAGTGCGAGCGGTTCCCGAAGTAGTCTCCAATTTCGCTTAACGCCTTGCGAGTGTACTTTCTGGCAAGCCACATTGCAAGCATCCGCGGGTACGAATACTGACGCGTTCTGTTGTTGGACTTGAGGTCTGTGTCGTGGAGATCAAACGCCTGGCAAACCGTCTTTTCAATCTTGGCTAACGAGACCATAAAGTTGGTGTCTCGAACCCACTCGTCGAGAATCTCTTGAACTTTAAGAACAGTAAGGGATTGCGCGTTGACAGTCGGGTCTGCAATAAGACTGATTTCCAATCGGTTGAGAACGCCGATAATCTCGCGAACGTTGCCGGAACATTGAGAAGCAATTTGACGAATCGATTCCGGCGGCAGATTAATCCCTCTTGCAGAAATCATCCGGCGAACAATTTCCAGACGCGTTTCAAATTCCGATTGCTGTAAAGGAGAAATCAGCCCGCCGTCAAAGAGGCTTTGTAGGGACTTTTCCAAACCCGTTAAATTGCGGGGATGTTCCGTCGACGCAAAAACCACCTGAGCGCCGTTGGCTAACAGGTCGGAAACGATTGTATGAAGCTCTCGCTGCGTGCTGACTTTTCCCTGAAGGAAATCGAGGTTGTCGAGCATGAGGAAACGGAGCTTTTGGAATTTCGCTCTGTTGGAAGAACACGTGTTGTTCCGCAGAGCGTCCATGTACTCTGTAATAAACTGCTCGGCAGTGCAGTACATCGCCCGGATTTTTCGGCGAACGCATTCTGTATAAATACCTTGAAGCAAATGCGTTTTTCCCAGTCCGGAAGCGCCGTAGAAAAGCAACGGGCTGTACTGACCCGGCATATCGAGAATGCTGTAGGCGACGTTCAAACTGACAACGTTCTTTTTCCCCGCGACAAAATCTTCCAGAGTCGCAAACCTGCCAACGCGAGTCGGCTTGGGCTGCTCTGCAGTCGCTGGCGTTTTCGCCGTTCCTGCTACGCTTTTGGCG
>CACXSS010000340.1 GCA_902770245.1 uncultured Planctomycetota bacterium
TAAAAAAAATACACTATAAAATCAAGTACATAACAGAAATTTATGTAATAATTGCATTGACAAATGCCCTGTTATCCTTTAAACTTATAGTTGAATTAATTTAAAATCACGTTAAGGAGCAGTTATATGACCTATCCGAACACATATTACAGTATAAAAAAGCTGATGGCGGCGCAAATATTTATGCTTACAGGCGAGATTTTTGCAATTTTGGTAACAATCCTAACCGCGTCAGTTTTCAATATGTCCGATTTATATGACGACAAATTCTCATGTCAGATTCTGCAGGACGAACTCAACCACGCCTCGGTTGAAATCAATGGCAAAAAACAGGAAACCGATCGGTTTGACGGCTATCTGGAACTGTCTGACGGCGCGGTTCTGTTTAGAAATTTCTGGCAGACATGGCCTAAAGGTTTTTCGGTCAGAAAGACTCCAGCGCTGCAGCCAGGAGAAGACGGCGGAGTCTTTAATATTACAGACAATCTGGAAGAGGCGCCGGAATCGCTTGAAGGCAATTCAGAAGACAAGCCTTTTTATTTGAATCTGGAATATCAGATTCTGCCGCCGTTGCCTGACGGGTACAGCGACGATCCGAAGAAAAACAAGCGTGACAATCTGGTTCAGAATTATTTTTGGCTCAAAGACAACTGCTATCAGTTCAAGCGGGGGATGGAAATAACCGTTGAATTCTGGCAGGCGTCGAAAGAGCGGATGAAAAACGACAAACATCTCCGGGAGCATCTTCAAAACCCGATTTTTGCTGCGTGTTCGCCGGAATACTATTGTTCCGTGGGCGTTTTTCCGCCTGTCAGCCCGGCGGCGAAAGGCGAGTTCGACGGCTACGAACAGGCGTTTCGGACGTCGTTTGAGAACCTCGAAAAGGGGCGTCGGGAGCGCGGCGAGTACGGCTGGATGAGCTTTGGGGACTGGTTTGGAGAACGGGTCAACAACTGGGGAAACAACGAGTACGATCTGTCGTATACGTGCGCCATGCATTTCGCTCGAACAGGCGATGTAACAATTCTCCAACGCGGAATCGAAATGGCTCAGCATTACATGACGGTCGATTTCCAAAAATACCCGGTCAATCCCAACGCCAAAGAACGCATGTATCTGCATACCTTTGGGCACGTCAACGGCTTTTTCACCCCGGACGATCCGCGTCTGGAAGGGCTGACCGGGCAGGCAACTCAGGTTCCTTACTGGTTTAGAGCAGAAACCGATAACGGCGGCGGGCACGACTTCCAGCCCGGCAATTTCTATATTGGCGTTCTGACCGGCGACGAGGAACTGCTTTCAAAAGCGTATACTGTCTGTTACACTCAGGCGAAATGGTATACTCCGCGGTTCAGTTTCGGTATCGAGCGAGGGGCGGGCTGGCCGCTGACCAACGCGGTCTATGCGTATCGGTTTACCAATAATCCGTTCTTTCTCAACGCGGCAAGGATTTATTTCGAGACGATTCAAAGCAAACAGAACCCGGAAACCGGCTGTTTCGACCTGCCGCAGGATCAAACGGAATGCGTCTGCCCGGACAAGAAAGAACATCGCGGCGGGAAAGCGTTTGCCGTCGGGGTTTTGCTTCACGGCTTGGCGCGATATTACGAAACCGAACCCGACCCGGCGAGAAAAGAGCAGATCAAAACCGTTTTGGTTCGATGCGCCGACTGGCTTCTGGACTATTCCTGGAATGAGGAGAAACAAGGGTTCCGTTACAAAACCGGATGTCCTAAGTATGAGGATTCCGGCTGGTATTCGATTCTCGTTGCGGAAGGGCTGGCGTACGCGTCCGAAATCAGCGGCAATCCCCGCTATCGGGATTTCCTCGTCCGAACGTTAGGAAAGCCGATTCAAAACGTCTCCGGAACCGGCAAAGCGTCTGGAAAAGACTTCTCGCAAAAGCATCGCCAAACGCCCCACGCTCTGTACTGGCTAAAGAAACACGGGGTAACAAATTTAGAATAATTGAGTTGCGAGTAGCGAGTTGCGAGAAAACGCAAAGCGTCCCCGTAGGTTTTGCGCGGGACAGTCCGCACACGGATTTTGGCGAGCCGGGGCGCTAAGCCGCACTGGCAGTAGGACAAGGTTATGCCTCTGAAAAAGCCTTTTTGGGGCGCTACCCACGTCCAATCAGGAACCGACCTTGTCGGTGCGAGGCGCCCGGGCAAATCTCACGCGGAGATGCGGAGCCGCGGAGGATGTTCGCGAAGTTTTAAAAAACAAGGCGAGCCGGGTGCGTAAGTTCCTGAAAAAAACTCACGCAAAGTTCGCAAAGTCCGCGAAGTTTTAAAGATTTCTTTGCGTTCTTTGCGGCTTAAAAATCTGTAGCGGACAGGACGTCTGCGAACCCGCGGGTCGAAGAACCTGTTGCGTTCTCAAGTTTTTTGGATGCTTCCGCCGCAAGCGACAGGCGAGCCGGGGACTCACAACTCACTCTGTTTTTCTCACTGCGATGTTATCCAAATCAATCGTCGTTTCTGCTGTTGACAGGGCGGCGAAAACAAGGCGGTCAAACGTCTTCCAGTTGGGGTCAAGTCCGGGAACGGTAAACGTCTTTTCCGGGTCGTTTCCAGACTTGACGGAGATTGTCCAGGTTCGACTCTCGCTGTTTTTCACTCCGACAGGGCAAACGACTTTGATATGCGTCCACGCGCCGGGCTGAAGAGCGCACGTCCGACCGCTGAACTCAATCTGGCTTTCCCGAATTCTCAGGCTCGGACCGATTCTATACGGACTCTCCCTGTCGCGCCATTCTGCCAGCAGGAACCCGTCTTTGCCGATGCGAACGTCAAATTCCACTGTTGTAACGCAGGGCTGACGATAGTTGACGTTATAGAGAAAATGCGGGTCAAACGTATGATGAT
>CACXSS010000341.1 GCA_902770245.1 uncultured Planctomycetota bacterium
ATTTAATAAACTCCTTCCGTTAGTTGACGGATATAAATTAGCTCTCGAAATATTTCCTGAAAAAATTGTTTATCGGTAAAAGATATGTATAACAGTAAGGCCTAAAGGCGTGGGCTACGATTTAGACGTTTACTTTACCTATTTTTGCAACCCCAAATTTATCGTACCCGCTCTATTTCCCGTCTTGTTTATCTTCGCAGGATATTTTTGCGCGCGTCTGGTATTTTTTGTTTGGGGCTTGACTTTTCGTTTACTGCTTTTTATAATATATGTCAAGTGATTGGAGTTTGACGACATCCAACGGCGCGTCGATCGGCAAGTTGGTTTCCATACCTGCAGCTGACAAAATCACGTTATTTTGAAAGATATTATATGACAAATTATTCTGAATACATACATGATGTTAAAGTTAGTTTGCGATCTATTCGCAAGTCAAATCATTATGAAGCAGGTAAGTTTATATGTAAAGCTCAGTATTATACTCGTGAGCATTTACTAACTTTAGCTGCAAGGTATATGACGGATAAAAAATACAAAGAAGGCTTAGACGCTTTATATTCTGTTTCCAGAATTACCCATTATTTTTTAGAAATGTTTTGTCAGGGATATCCAATTTATATAGAATTTACCGAGCCTGGAAATTGGGAATACGTTTTGTTTAGTTTAATTACACAAGATTTCAGGTTAATAAATTCGATAAATGATTATTGGTCGTTATTGGCTGTTCACTCTCAATGGAGCGAATTTGGAGAATGGAATACTGTCAACTCTGATATAACATCGTTGTATGCAAGGGTTCCGTTACATTTATGCTATGCAGCAAAAGCTTTGTCTTTATTAATATCTAAAAGAGTAAATGAAGCAAATGAATACTTGACGTCCTTGCCTCCCAGACCTAAATGTACGCCATCGATATACAAGCACGTTTGTATGTCATTAGAGGCAATTGCGTCATATAATAAACAAGCGCTTTCAGATGCAATTCGCAGTTTTAATCGCAGTTGGAAACATACCCCAATAGGAGGTTGTGATTTTGTAAATTATTATGGGGCTGGTTTAATTTGTTTAGCTCAATATGTTTGGAATGAAGAACTTGATCTCGCCTCGCCGCTTATTCCAGACGAGATTATTCATGCCCATCCTCCGTATACTGAATTTCCGCTTCCCCATGAATTCTTTGAAATTCCTCCTGAAAAAGATATTGAGAAATGGGAAAAAACAGGTATAAAAAAACAGAATTGGTTAGAAAGATTTATTCATAATTTGTTTACGCTGAATACCCCCGATGACTAGTATTGTTTTTCCTATTTCAGCGCGAAACAGGTTTAGGGTAACACTCGCCATCAATCCGCCGCGATAGCGACAACGGACGCAAGTCCGCTTTAGTCCCGATAGGGACGACATCTCTATAACCGGCGGTTTTCAACCACCGGGAAGGAGACGACAACAAAACAAAAAACGACAAATTCTCTTTTCTATCCCTCCTGCGCCTATGGCGCGACGGGATAGAAAAGAGGTTGACTCGATTAAAAAGAATCTTTTTAATCGTTTTTCCGTGGGTTAAACCCCACGACTACAAATATTGAACTGCTACGCAGTTTTAGTGGAAGCGCTTCGCTCTGCTGTCTATTATAGAAATGGCGTCTCTTCGAGACGCCGCTCTATCTCCTGTCTTGTTATCTTCGCAGGAAAGAATTATACAAACTCTAAACCTATCGCGTCAAAATGACAATCGCCATGTTGGCGTATCGGTTGCAGTCGTGTTCAACGACGCAGCGTTTGAGCGTGTCCAGAGCCAGCTGTTTGACGATTCTGTATCCTTTTTTGGCGCAGAATTCGTGGAAGTCTCGAATGGTGAGGAATCTCGTGTTGGTCGTCGTGTACCAGTTTGACCCCTCGTGCGGGTCGAAGCTGGGCATGCGCCCTTCTTCGTACAAAATCTCGCGCCAGGGCATGTACCCGGCGTTGGGGAATGTAACAATTCCCTTTTGACCGACGCGGAGCATTTCTTCCAGGACGGTTTCAACGTTGGTAATCGTTTGCAGCGTAGACGACAAAACAACGTAGTCGAACTGTTTGTCGTTGAACGGCTGAAGCCCTTTGTTCAAGTCTCCCTGAACGACGTCAAAACCGGCGGCGACGCACGCCTGAACGGCGCGTTCGCTCATTTCGATTCCCATGAGTCGTTTTGCGCCCTTTTCCCGAAGCTTTTCCATCAGTTCGCCGTTGCCGCAGCCGAGGTCGAGAACCGTACTTCCTTCCGGAATGAGCTTGAGGATTTCCGGGTAGTCCGGACGCGTATTGAATCGGGCTTGAACGGACTGCTCAATTCGGCGCTGGTCGTTCGGTTCCGCCAGCGATTTGCGGACGTTGCGAAGGAAATGTTCAATCAGCGACCCGTACGTCGAAAGCTGGTTGGGAAGCAGGAACGCGTCGTGTCCGCAGGCGGATTCTATGTTGCAAAAGCTGACCTGTTTGCCGCAACTGATAAGGCTGCTGACAAGCTCTCTCATCTGATCTGCCGTGAAAAGCCAGTCGGACGTAAACGACATTGTCATCCATCGGCAGGTGGTGTTACGGATATGCTGGGCAATCTCCTCTGCCGTTCCGCCCATGTCGAACAGGTCGATTGCCATCGAAATGACGCGGTACGTATTGGCGTCGAAACGTTCGTTGAACTTGTCCGCCTGATACGCCAGATAGGAGCCGACGGAAAACCGGGTTTCAAAGTTCGTTTCGATGTCTCTGCCGTGGTTGCGGGTTGAATCGAACTTTTTGGTCATGGATTCCCGTGACAGATACGACAGATGCCCCAACATTCGAGCGATTGCCAAGCCGTCCAGCGGGCCGGGGCAGCCGGGGTCGT
>CACXSS010000342.1 GCA_902770245.1 uncultured Planctomycetota bacterium
TATTCCCTACTCCCTATTCCCTACTCCCTATTCGCCCGCTCTTCTTTCAGACTCAGACGGATCATCTGCCACGAGTTCCATGAGTTATGGCACAGAATATATAGCAGAGGTACAATAGAGACCATAGGGTCGCAGAATTCCAGAGCAACGGCGACGGTAACGGCGATGTTCTTTTGTCCCAGCGTCTGCGAGGATTCGTGCGGAAACTCCTTCGACAGGAAGAAGCCCACGGTGAAGTTGGTAACGCATACGCATAACGCCGCCGCGAAACAGAGGGGAACCAGCCAGCGCTGACTGGCGTTGAGTTCGTTCACAATCGTGTTGGAGCCTACTGAAAGCATAATCGTAATACAGCAAACCCAAAGCAGAAACGAAATCATTCTGTACGCTTTCGGAAACTTGTTCTTTGACGACGGAACGATTCCTCGAACAATCAGCGACAGCGCAACGGGAATAAAAATCAGAAAACCGACGCGCTGCGCTATCGGAAGGAACAGCTCCAAAAATCCTTTGTCCGCCGCCTCCGGGAGCAAGTGCGGCAAAATCAGCGGTATGGCAACGGCAACGGAAAACGTCGTCATAACAAACGCCGTTACCCCGTACTCGATGTTCTGTTTTAAAAAACTGATAACCGACGGCGCGGCGGACCCCGTCGGGGCGATTCCCGCCATAAACGCTCCGACTGCCAGTACCGGCTGATTCAAAGCGGAGAAAATAAAATAGAACGTCAGAGGAATAGCGACGTTTGCCGCAACAATCGCAAAGACGCTGGCGCGGATTCTGAGCTGATTCCAGTTAAGCTGCAGGAAAACCAGAAACAGCATCCCCATCACCAAATACGGAACCGCAGCGCGATACACGTTCAGCCACGGGCAGGTCAGCCCAACGGCGAACGCGCACAGAAGCGAAATCGGAGCGAAAAGGAGTCGGAGGGTTTTCATGGGGGGTAAGTGGGGAGTAGGGAATAGGGAGTAGGGAGTAGATTTTTAAATTCGCCGCAGGCGAAATACTATTCCCTATTCCCCATTCCCTA
The DNA here is from genome assembly GCA_902770245.1 of uncultured Planctomycetota bacterium. Classification (GTDB taxonomy): domain Bacteria; phylum Planctomycetota; class Planctomycetia; order Pirellulales; family Thermoguttaceae; genus RUG11551. Next base: position 1,034 of record CACXSS010000342.1, read on the forward strand.
TTCCCTCAATTACATCTCTTTCTGCCATTTCTGGATTAAAGCCAGAGCGTCAAGGGGGGTGAGGGAATTAATATCAACGCGGGACAGCTCAGTCAGAACCGGGTTGTCGACCGGGTCGAAGAACGTGAGCTGAACCATGCCGTCTGCCGTTTGGAGCCGGTTGGTTTTGGACGGACGGTGTTTTGTTTTGATTTGCGCGGACTGTTCCTGGCTGTCGTCGTTTTCCAGTTCCAGCAAAATCTCGTTGGCGCGGTTGATAACCGAAGTCGGGACGCCGGCGAGTTTGGCGACGTGAATTCCGTAGCTCTTGTCCGCCGCGCCGGGCACGATCTTGTGCAGAAACGCGATGTCGCCGTTGTATTCTCGAACCGCGACGTTAAGGTTGGCGATGCCGTCGCCGTGGTCGCCCAGGTCGGTCAGTTCGTGATAATGGGTCGCGAACAGGGTTCTGGCGTGAACGGTTTGATGCAAGTGCTCGACTACCGCCCAGGCGAGAGAAATCCCGTCGTAGGTGCTCGTGCCTCTCTCTGCCGATTTCGTCTAAAATAACGAGGCTTCTGGAGGTGGCGCGGTTGAGGATTCTCGCCGTTTCGGTCATTTCAACCATAAACGTTGACCGCCCGCGGGACAGCTCGTCGCCCGCCCCGACCCGGGCAAAGATTTTATCGACAATCCCGATTTTCGCCCGTTTGGCGGGAACGAATCCGCCGATTTGAGCCAGAATGACAATCAGCGCCGCCTGACGAATAAACGTGCTTTTCCCTGCCATGTTCGGACCGGTAATCAACTGGATGTATCCGTGTTCCTGGTCACAAACGACGTCGTTGGGAATGAAGTCCCCCTCGGGGCGCGTTATATCCAAAACCGGGTGCCGTCCGTCGATAATGTCGAGAATCGGCTCCTCGGTCATTTCCGGACGGCAGTAGTTTCGGTCGCGCGCCAGAGTTGCCAGCGACTGCAAGGCGTCCAGTTCCCCCAGGACGGTAGCGGTTCTGTACATTTGTTTATGATACGCTGCCGTTTGCTCTCTCAGATGAGAGAAGAGCGTCTGTTCCAGTTCCAAAGACCGTTCTTCCGCCGTGAGGGCTTTTTCTTCGTACTCCTTGAGTTCCGGGGTAATGTACCGTTCAGCATTTTTGAGGGTCTGTTTGCGGATGAAGTAGTCTGGAACCTGTTTGCTGGAATTGGCGTTGGTGATTTCCAGATAATACCCGAAAACGCGTGTGTAGCCGACTTTGAGCGTACTGATGCCGGTCTGTTCCTGCATCTTCGCCTGATAGTCTGCCATCCATTGCTTACCGGTAATGGAGATGTTGCGTAAATCGTCCAGCTCCGCAGAAAATCCCGGCTTGATAAACCCGCCGTCGTGCGCCTGCGCCGGGCAGTTTTCCACCAGAGCGCGTTCCAACAACGCCGTCAGGTCTTCGCACAGGTCGATAGAGTCTCGAACGCGTGACAGCAGTTCCGACGAGCAGTCTTGAAGAATCCGCTTGATTTCCGGCATGAGGCGCCACGTCTTGCCGAGATAGCATAAATCCCGGGGCGTGGCGCGGTTAGTGCTGACGCGGGTCAGAAGACGCTCGATGTCGTAAATGCCGTCAAAGACGCTACGCAGGGCGTCGCAAATATGCGGGTTGTTGACCAGTTCTTCAACCGCCGATTGACGCCGATTAATGCGCTCGATATCCATCAGGGGGTCGGAAAGCCAGCTGGAAAGCAGACGCGCGCCGACGGCTGTAACAGTCCGGTCGATTGCGCCCAGGAGCGATCCTTCCCGCCGGTTGCCCCGGAACGTGTAGTTGATTTCCAGACTCCGGCGCGTCGCCTCGTCAATTTCCAACGTCTTGCTGGAACTGTACGGCAAGAGGGATTCTATATGATCCAAAGACGTCTTTTGCGTCTCGACCAGATAGTCCAGCGTCGCGCCCGCCGCCCGAATCGCCTGCGCGTCCTGTTCCGTCTCGGCAAATCCGAACCCGTCCAGATTCCGGGTGTGGAAGTGTTCCGTCAAGACTCGAAACGCGTTGTCAAACCCGAACTGCCAGTTCATGCGCCGCGTTATCATGACGGAATTGAGAATGTAGTCCGGCAAGAGCTGGGAGTCGTCTTCAATGAGAATTTCGCTGGGATGGATTCGGGCGATCTGGTCAGCCAGTTCCCCCCGAGGGAACCCCGCCGCCTGAAATTTACCTGTAGACAGCTCAATCCACGCCATGCCGATGTAGTCGTGTTTCCCGTCAACGACCGCCGCCAGATAGTTGTTTGACCGCGGGTCAAGCATGGAGTCGTCTGTAATTGTCCCGGCGGAAACGACCCGGGTAACCTCCCGCTTGACAATTCCCTTCGCAAAGCGGGGGTCTTCCATCTGGTCGCAGACCGCCACTTTCAGCCCGGAGTTGACGGCTTTTGAAAGATACTGATCCAGCTGATGATGCGGGAACCCGCACATGGGCGACGCGTTGGGGCCTTTATCCCGACTGGTCAGCGTCAGGCTCAGTACGCGCGCCGCTGTTTTAGCGTCTTCGTTGAACATTTCGTAGAAGTCGCCCATTCGGAAAAATAAAATCGTATCTGGAAACGCCTTTTTCGCCTCCAAATACTGTCGCATCATCGGGGTTTGGTCAGCCATTTGCTTAATATATTTGATATAATCGGTTTTTCGATATATTTTAACATCTTTACAGGTTTTGTCAAGTTATAAGGAAAGAAGAATTAATAAAGAACGGTGAGCGCTTGCGGCGGGGGAGTGCGGCGCCCATAGGCGCCGCCTTGTCCAAAGAACCGCTGAAAATCTTTTTTCGCAGCCAGTAACCATTCCGGATCGCGGACGAAGTCCGCAAACCTAATTTTTTCTTGTCGTTGAGAAGGTAAAAGTTCGTTTTCCTGGAACGTTTTCCGCGGGTCGGTGGCATTTCTTTTTTATGGCGGACTTCGTCCGCGACCCGGTAAGATTTTCGATTTCGTCGTCGTACGTGTGCAGGACAATGGTAATTCTTCCGAGCTTATCTTGACAGGATTCCGTTCTCCGTTTATAATTGAGTACATGAGAATTCGCTCAATATTAATTCTGCTGACGCTTTTGACGGTTCCCGGCTTTGTCTTTGCTCAGACGGATTCCGGCTTGACTTATTCCGAATCGGCGCGAGCTGAGGCGGTCAAACGCGGCTTGAAGTACTTGACGGCAAGTCAGAAGCCCAACGGTTCGTTCGGTTCCGGGTACTACGACGGGGACGCAGCTGTAACGGCGTTGGCGGGAATGGCGTTTATTTCCTCCGGGGACGTCTGCGAGACGCCGGACGCGCCGTCGTCAAAATGCGTCAAGTATCTTTTGTCAATCGCACGACCGGACGGGTTTATCAATCGACCCGCCACGGCAGAAGCAG
>CACXSS010000343.1 GCA_902770245.1 uncultured Planctomycetota bacterium
CGGGAATCGTGGCGTAGACAACGAAGTTGGCGTCGTCGCCACATTCCCAGCCCGTCTCTGCGTATTCTGCGGATATTCTGCGGTCTCTGCGTTCCCTTTTCTTTTTTCGTGCAACCAAAATTTGTGTGCGCCAATTATTTTAGAGACTTCAGCGCAACGCCTTGTAATTCTTGTAAAATTGAATATACTAATGTTAAAGGCTTTTTCAGTAGTCAGCGCGCCTTTAGCTGAACAGCCTCCTTTGAGCGGTTTCTCAGTCGGCAACTTGCCAGAAGAAACTGAATAAATCAAATGACGTATATTTTTTATCCAACATCTAATCATGGCAAACAGAACAACAATTCGATGTAACGTCTGCGGATGTGAAACGGCTATTACCAACATTCAGCCGGGCAGAAAAATATTCTGTTTGCATTGCGGACGCGTTATAACGGATTCCTATCAGCCGGGAATGGAATATCAATCGGGCGCGGATTATCAGCAGAGCGTTAATTACCAGCAGGGAACGACGTTTAATCCGCCCCCGCAGGCGTCTCCGATTCCGGAAGAAACGGTTATTCCGCCGCCCCCGCCGATAAACAACTCACATTCTCAACAGGAAAACGCGCCGGAACCGCCTCAGCCAAGCTGGATGACCGAACCGTATATTCGCGTCAACTGGAAACGCATTGGGTATACAATCAAGACCGTTTTCAAAGGAATTGTAACGTTCTTTTCCAAACGATGGGCGGATTTTCGAGAAGGACTTCGTTCTGATACAAATTCAACAACTGCAGAGCCTCAACAGTCAGAAGAACGGCAAAGCGTTCCGCCATCGCCGGACGTTACGTCCCAGCCGCCTGTTCAGGAGCCGGAAGCGCCGTTTGGATACGTAGACAGACGTCAGGCGCGAATGCAGCAGTCGTTTTCCAGGAATTTTGCCGATTCCGGCGCGATTCCCGTTCCGCCGTCCAATCCAAATTATTCCCAGCAGAGAATAGACCAGTCGTTTTCAAACTCGTTTGCCGATTCCGGAGCGATTCCCGTTCCGCCGTCCAATCCGAACTATTCCCAACAAAGAATTGACCAGTCGTTTACCAAATCGTTCCGGGAAGAAGATAATAAACAATCTTAGACTGAGTTTACAAAAACACAGCGAGGATTTTAAGCCCGCGTAATGCGGACTCGTAATTCTCGCTGTTTTCTTTAATTATTCAGTAATCTGCCAAACAAATCAGACTTCCGGCAGCTCGTAGCCCTTGCGGCGTTCTCGGTCGAGCATGGCGTTGGCGTCGGCGGAATCGAAAATTTCCTTTTCCGGATCCCACTTGAGGGAATGTCCGACGTAACGGGCGATGTTGAGCATGTGACAGACCGATGCGCTGCGGTGAGCAAATTCGCAATCGGAAATGGGGGTTCCGCCAAACTTGATGCAGTTGATCCAGTCTCGAATCTGGGCGTCGTGTCCCTGCTTTTTGGTCAGCAGTTCCGGAATTTCGATCTTGTTGGCTTGATCGACCAGTTCCTGCGGATTGGCGGTAATCTTGTTGCGCCAGATTTCCATCTTGCCTTTTTCTCCAAAGAAGATTCCGCCGCCGCGGTTGCCTTCTTTGCCGTCGTCGTCGCCCAGCTTGACGACAATGCCGTTAGCGTACTTGTACGCCAGTTTCGGCTGATTGCAAAGCTGATTTCCGCGTTTCGCGTCTTCGGGTTTATCATACGTTGGCGCCTCGAGTTTGTCGCCTGTTACAATGATCTCAACCGGACCGGTTTCCTGCATTCCCAGCGCCCACTGAATCTGGTCGAATCCGTGAGTTCCCCAACCGGTCATTTCGCCGCCGGAGAACGGTCTGAACGACAGCCAGCCCGGTTTGCCGCGAGGAATAAACAGTTCCGGATGGAACGCAACCAGCGGGGCGGGACCGCACCAGCGTTCCCAGTCCAAACCATCCGGAATCTTTTCCGCTTTCATGTCATAGAACCACGGCGATTCGTAATTGGCGGCAACGACTTTGGTAATCTTGCCCAATCCTCCGTCGCGAATGAACTTGCAGCCGCGATAGTTGGGAGTCATACTGCGCTGCATGGAACCGGTTGAGAACTTGACGTTGTACTTTCTCGCCGCCTTGACCATCAATCGACCTTCCGCAATAGTCAGCGACACCGGCTTTTCCGCAAAGATGTGTTTGCCAGCTTGCGCGGCGTGAATGCAAATCAGAGATCGCCACTGTTCCGGCGTTGCGGTGATAATCGCGTCGACGTCTTTACGATCAAGGATTTCACGATAATCGGAAACGGCGTCCTTATCGGGATTGCAGCCCAATTTTGCGGCTCTGTCCTGAGCGCGGGGCAGATAGACGTCAGCGCAGCCAACGACTCTCGCCGTCTCAATGTGATGAGCCGTATTCATGTCGCCTGTTCCCATGCGACCAACGCCGATGCCGGCGATATTAACTCTGTCGTTTGCGCCCGGTTTGCCGTCTTGCGCCATAACGTCGCGGGGAATTAACGTCGGAACGGCAATAGCCGCAGCGGTCATGCCTAAAAATTCTCGTCGAGTGGATTTCATATTCGTATCTCCTTGGTTAGTTGTGAGGAGCAGGGAACAGTTGACATTTCTGAATTACAACCTTCCTGCTATTTTAGATTCACTCTGTATATTACCTATTATAATAGAACCTCACGTGAAATTCAACAGGTCAAATGAGGGAAATTATTGACATATTTTGTCTTTCCCTTGTCTTTGTTGGTTAGAAGACAGAACTAATCATCGTTTACAGTATTGAGCGACGAACTTCTTATAGTCTTCAATCGTGTCGATTCCGATAGCGCAGCCGTCCGCCTGACCGACCATAATCGC
>CACXSS010000344.1 GCA_902770245.1 uncultured Planctomycetota bacterium
TATGCTTGGTTCAACAAACCAAAATACGTAAGAAAATTTTAGATTTTTATCTAAATTTTTCTTATTCAACTACTTGACTTTATTACAGTAACTCCGACACGCCCCGCTACTTCAACCTCAAATTCGTGAACGAATTCGCCTTGACTTTGTACGCGAACGACGTTCCTGTAACATTGAATTCCGACGTCTTGGGAACGACTTTCTCCGGCTCGTCGAGGGAGTTGCGATCCGTGTTCTTTTCGGACGTCAAAACGGTTTCTTCTACTTTGAATTCCGTCTTGCCTGACCAGTTGTCCAGCTTGATTTGAACGTCAACCGGTTCGGTCTTCATGTTGACGATTCTAACGAGAATTTCCCCGCTTTGAGTATCGTGATGGGCGACGGCAAAAACGTCTTTAGCGACCGCATTCCAGCTGGACTTGACGAATTGTTTGCCGTTTTCAAAAGCGATAACGGAGTTCTTGCTAACGCGAACCTCGTATTCGTACCAGACGCCTGTTTGATACGGCTGATACGGTTGCGTCTTGGCGTCAAGGAAAATCCGATTTCCGTCAATTCGCTGGATAACGGCGTCTTTTGCGTTCGCAAACCCGGCGCGATTTATCCATGTGAAGTTTTTGTCGTCGAAGTAATTGAATCCGATTAGCAGCCCTTCCGTCCCGTCGATTCGTCTCGCCTTGAACTTGAACGTATAGTCGCCGGAGAGTTTCAAACCCGGAACGACGACGCTGTTGGGCGTTGCGATTTCTTTGGTCAGCGGGGCGAAAAGAGCCTTTTCTTCGTCCGGGGAGAGTTTGAACTCTTTACCGCTGGCGTCTGTTACAACCAGGTCTTTGACTTCCGCCCGAGTGTTCCACGTTGCTAAAAGAATCGTTCTGCTTTTGGCTTCCGAATCCGTAACAGAAACGCTTGTCGGCAGAACGCGGTCGCCCTTTTGCAGAGCAAACATCTTCTGGACGTAGTAAATCGGCTGGCAGAACGTTCGGCGGTTGTCGAAGCCGATCATCTGGACTGACCAGGACGGGTCGCAGACGTTGTGGAACCGCGGCGCGTAAGACGCCATGGTAACGTGGTCGGCGTTGCGTTCCATGCCGATCATCATGGCGGCTTCGCCCAATGCGTCGTTTAAATTCCCTTTATGGACTTGCTGGGAAACGCCGTATTCTCCGATGTAAACTTTGCGTTTGCCGCGGGCTTCGCGATCGTACCGATCCGGAATTCTGGCGAGCTTTTCAGGAGTATCGTAAAAATGATCGTCTCGAATGTCGACGTCAGCGTCTTTAATCTCAATACAGGAGACGTAGAGTAAATCGGGATATTTCGCCTTGAGCGCAGCATGAAACGCCTTGTATCGGGGAATGTACTCTTTGCACCAGTTTTCGTTTCCGATTTCGACGTACTTGAGGTTGAACGGCTCCGGATGTCCCGCCGCAGCGCGCATCGCCCCGTATTTGCTTGTAACAGGTCCGATTGTGTATTCAATCGCGCTGAGAGCTTCGTCGATATAGGGCTGAAGGTCTTCGACTTCTTCGTTGCCCCCGTCGCGGAACTCGCATGCCATGCCGCAGGAGACGACCAGCATCGCCTCCGCGTTGACGTCTTCGCAGAACTGAAGATATTCGTGCAGCCCCAGTCCCTGATTGGATCGGTATCCCCACAAACTCCAGCGCGATGCGCGCGTTTCCACCGGACCTAACGTCGTCGTCGGGATGTAACAGTTGGCAAGCGTGCAGCCTTCGACAACGCACCCGCCGGGGAATCGGACGAACCCGGGATTGAGGTCGCGGAACAGCTCGACAAGGTCTTTTCTCAGCCCGTTGGGACGATTCTTGTACGTCGGCGGGAAGAGGGAGACTTCGTCAATATAGACCTTTCCCGGCTTTGTAAAGACCAGTTCCAGCCGGGCGTCTGCCGTGTCCGCGCCGGTAAAGACATGTTCGTACTTCGTCCACGTCGGCGATGCGACTTCAATCGTCGTTTCTCCCAAAACTGAGTTGTCCTTTCCAACCAGCCGAACGAGAACAGGCGTCTTTTGAGCCGATCGGGCGAAAATCGAGAACTTGTACTGTTCCCCCTTGTTAATCGGGATTCCCCAGTAGCCGTCGTTGGAAAGCGTCGCCTGACCGTTGGGCAGAACCGTCCCGACGGTAACGCAGGCGTAGGACGGGTTATTGGGATGAATGAAGTTCTCCGTTTCCAGCGTCAGGTACGCCTCGACGTTGTTAGCAGAAAACTCCCAGTTGGGAAACTTGTTTTCAGAATTGAACCCCACCGACCAACCCTTGTTCGGTCCGACGGCTTTGTCGCCGCAGATGGCGGTTCCTTCTGGAAGACGATAATCTTCAAAACTGCGGTTTTCAATCAGCTCCGCATAAAGTCCGCCGTCGCCGGAATGGTTGATTTCCTCAAAGAACAGTCCGAACATGCCCGGATTGAGCGGAAGACCTTGAGCGCCGGCGTCGACAGTAAGATTGATCGTCTGACCGACTGCCGCGCAAACGGAGAACGTCCAAACCAGCATAAAGCAAATAAATGTTTTTTTCATGGATTGTCTCGTAATATAAGGGTGTATAAAACTCAACGGCGCCGTCGCCACTGTATAGAATTATATTATAACAGAGATTAATTTAATTGCAAGACGCGATATGGAATTCTATATCGGAGTGCAGCGCCTTGGCGCCGCTTTTGTCCAAAGAGCTGCACAAAAGCATAGATTTTTCTGGGAGGATTCTGGGAGTTTTCTGGGAGGATTCTGAGAATTGCTGGGAAAAACCGATTCTTTCCCGAAATATTCCAGTGTTTTCCCAATTCTTACGAGAAGGCGGCGCCTATGG
>CACXSS010000345.1 GCA_902770245.1 uncultured Planctomycetota bacterium
CAAGGCGTCTTGGGCAAGCTGCTTAACGGTCATGGCTCTATTGCTGTTTCTGATGACGAAGTTGTTTTAACTCGTTCTGGAACTAGCAACATCTTATGGCGAAAACCGCCTGTAATCGTAACGGTCAATCCAAATCAAATTGCTAACGTTGGAGTAAATAAAGAACTGAACTGTTTGCAGTTCAGCGAATATCCTGCAGGGAAATTTAGCGGAAAGCCAGACAACGTCTTTATGTTTAAGCTTGATTTCGATTGTGAGAAAGCTCAGCTTCTTGAGCTTCTTCCCAAACAGGTAAGCGAAGAAGTTGCATTGGAAACGGAGTTTAATGACAAGCTCAAGCAGCTTACGCCATACGCATTTTGGACGTATCTCATTATTGCAATCTGCGCTTTGGTTTACATTGCTATGGGCGTTTTCGATGGCATTACAGCGTGTTTTGAACCAACTCTAATCACTCTTTTACGCTTTGGCGCGGACTTTGGTCCTCTGGTAGCCGCAGGCGAATGGTATCGACTTATCACCAGCGCATTCGTTCATATTGGATTTATCCATATTTTGTTCAATATGGCAATCTTGTGGCAAATCGGGAATTTTGTGGAACGCCTCTATGGAAACATACTGTTTCCGGTTGTGTATCTGGGCGCGGCAGTTGCTGGCAGTTTGATGTCCTTGACAGCCAATCCCGTAATCGTTTCAGCAGGAGCGTCCGGGGCGATTTTTGGTCTATACGGCGCTTTGCTGGCGTATATGCTTCGTTGCCGAGGATCAATTCCAATGCACATGGTAGCCGGTATCCGAAATGGCGCAATTGCATTTATCGCATTCAACTTGCTTTACGGCATGATACCGGGAATTGACAACTGGTGTCACCTGGGCGGTTTGTTGGGCGGATTTTTCCTGGGCGTTATCGTCGCCCCGCCTTTTGAATCTGAAGAAAGAGCTCGAAATAATGCTATTATGGCGGTTCTGGGATCTGCGATTGTTGTTGCTGGAACGATTTTTTATTTGTCGTCAAATCCAACCAAACTGGACCAGAAAGACGTTGGAGCTATCCTGACAGAGTTTGGAATCTATTGTAATTATGGTAATTCGGAATTGAAAATAAAAAAGGATGTGAAAGCCGCTATTGGTTATTATAACAAAGCGACTAAATATAATAATCCTGTTGCTATTTACAATTTGGGGATTTTGTATCGCGATGGCTATGGCATTAAAAAAGATGCCGCGAAATCTCTTGAACTGTTTAAACAAGCCGCTGAATTGGGGTTGTCAGACGCTCAATCCGAGTATGGACGTATCTTGTATGTTGAAAAGAAAAATAGAAAAGAAGGCTTTGAATGGCTGAAAAAAGCCAGTGAAAACGACTCTCAAAGCGCCCGATTCTTGTTGGCGTGCATTTATTTTGACGGGGATGAGAATATCAAACCAGATCAGAAATTTGCCGTAAGTGAAATGAATAAATTAGCTGAATCTGGATACCAACCAGCCATTGAGATACTTAATCAACTCGAAAATGACGCCGCTTCAGAAACTCCCAATTCTGAAGACGAACCCGCGCCTGTTGAAAACACCGAACAGGAGGAAGATCCGTTCTAACGAAGTTTAGATTATGAGTTATTTAAACCGGGACAGCTTGAGGATGTTACAAAAGCCGTCCCGGTTTTTTATTTAGCTGTTATACGGCTGTCTTTCAGACGCGAACGATTCTGTTCGACAGCGTCCCGACGCCTTCGATTTCAATCTCAATGACGTCCCCGTTACACAGAAAGACGGTCGGATTTCTGCTGTAGCCGATTCCGGGCGGCGAGCCGGTGAAAATCAGGTCGCCCGGCTTGAGCGTAATCCCCTGGCTGATGTGCGAAATAATCCGCGGAACGGAAAAGATGAAGTTCTTCGTGTTCGAGTCCTGCATGACTTGTCCGTTGAGAATGGATCGAATCGCCAGCGCCTGCGGGTCGGGGATTTCGTCTTTTGTAACAATCCACGGACCGACGGGAGCGAACGAGTCAAACGATTTCCCTAAAAACCATTGTTTGCCCGGACAGCCCATCTGCCAGTCGCGCGCCGTCAGGTCGTTTCCGCAGCAATAGCCGGCAACGCAGTCCATCGCCTCGGATTCCGAAAGACGTTTTCCTTCTTTCCCGATAACGACGACCAGTTCCGCTTCGAAGTCCGGCTGAGACGTTGTAACGGGAATGGCAACCTCGGCTTTGTGCGCCGTCAGAGCGTTAAGAGCCTTGTTAAAAATAACGGGACGCTTGGGCATTTCCCAGTTTTCGCATTCTTTGACGTGGTCAGCGTAGTTCAAGCCGACGCAGAGAATCTTTTCCGCGTTCGGACAGACCGGAGCAGGGCAGTACGCGTCCAGCGGAATAAGAGAGCAGGGCGCAATTCGGTCAACGAGTTCCTGCGCTTTTGCAATTCCGTCCTCGCCCAGCGCGAGAAAACGCTCAATCGTCTCTGGAAACGCCGCGTCTGCGGAGGGCAGGTCTGCTGCGAACGTTATTCCGTCCCGGTTGACGACCGCGCCGTAACTGATTCTGTCATTAATATAATAGGAAGCAAGTTTCATGGCATTCTCCTTTCTGAATGTAATTATATTGGATTTTTTGTAGAATGCAAGCGGGCGGCGGTGCGAAGGCGTACGGGCGATCCGCGCTTCCGCGCGAGACGTATTACAACCGCTCCCGTTGGTCGCTTTGATTATTGCTAATACTATGTTTCTTCTTCCCTTACTAAAGTTTTTTGGAAAGGGGAGTTTGAGGGGAAGAACCTTTTTTTCAAAAAAGG
>CACXSS010000346.1 GCA_902770245.1 uncultured Planctomycetota bacterium
CGCAGACTACTCGCAGAATACGCAGACGGGCTGGGAATGTGGCGACGACGCTAACTACGTTAGCTACGCCACGATTCCCGCCCGATTATTTTATTATAAAATTTATTTAATTATTTTAAAAATGCAAGCGGACATCGTGTCATAGCCTGAGAATCAGGCGTAGATGACACATGTCTGCTTGCTTCTGCGCTCTTTGCGAGGAGTCTGCGTACTCTGCGTTCAAAAATAAAAGCTGCTTATATTCACAACCATAGATTTATCACATCCGGCTCGCCAATCATCTTTTTAACGTCGACAATAATCGCTTCTGGAACATCTCCGTCGAGTAATATTGCGCTCGGGTTTGAGCCAGCGCGGCGAAGTCCAGCCGAAGGGAATCGTTTTGCGAAAAGCCGAGGATGGCGCTTAACGCTTCGGGTACGGTTTGCCAGATAACGCCGGATTGCTGATGAACAATCGCTTCCGGCGCCGCGCCGGCGCAGAACGTTATCGGGACGGTTCCCAGCGCCATCGCGTAAGCGGAATAAAACGGAAACGCCCCGGCGAGTTCAGGTGCGCTCGTTCCGTATCCCGTAGCGTCCCAGAGCATAGCGCTGGCGTTTATCGCGGAAATGACGTCTTCAAATTTATCTGCTGGGCTGACGGCTTTGAGCGTTGTCTTAATCCCGGTGTTTTTGACCAGCTTGTCAAACTGGCTGGAAAGAATTTGACGCGTTTCGTCTGATGGCGCCAGCAGACAGATCGTCTTTTCTTTCTCTTCCGGTTTGACTGCAGAGCAGGGCAGGGCGATTTCCGGAGGAAGAACGGTTGACCAGAGCCGGTATCGTTTATAAAACCATTCCTGCATGAACTTGGACGGAACGAAAATGTTGAGGTATTTCGTAAACCGGCTGTTCCATTCCAGGCGGTTGTACCAGCGCTGTTTCAGTTTGGAGAAAAAGCCCGTCGCGCCGGTTGCCGCCTGCGGTTTGTCGGCTGACGGGAACGGGGGAATCCACGCGCCGCTTTTGCCGTGATTGAACAGCGGAACCGGCGATTCCAGCGAAATAAACAGTTCGTATTCCTGTGATAGCTCCTTTCCAATCTCCGAAACCTGCCGCAGCCGTTTGAGCGACGGCGGGGCGAGGTTCTCTGCCTTGGGGACGTTTACGGAAACAAACGTTCCGAGGTTGTCGAAGTCTGAATGGGAAACGGTCTTTCCGCCCAGGATTTCGACTTGCCAGTTCAAATTGACAAACGCTTTGATAATGCTGACGGCGTACGTTTGACGCCAGCGTTCAGACGGAAGGAAAGGAGCGTATAGGGCGAGTTTCATGTGACTAAAAGGGAATGAGTTTGTGATGAGGGAATAGGGAATGGGGAATAGGGAATAGACCTTCGCCTTCGGCGAATTTAAAAACTATTCCCTACTCCCTATTCCCTACTCCCTTTTTTAACCCTCCGCGGAGAGTTATCAAAACGCAGGCGGCGAGGAACTCTGTTGTCAGCCAGACCAGTCGCACGACGACGGACGCGATTGTCGCCATAACCGCCCCGGAGCCTGGCATGCGAGCTTCCAACCACGGTGTCATCAAGCCGATAAAGGCGAGATCTCGAGCGCCCAATCCGCCGGGCAGAAATAGGATTAAAAACCCGGCGGAAACGGCAAACGCGGTAACGCCGATCGCTTGCGGGAAATCGGCTGCCAGGTTCAGGTTTTCTACGCCGACGGCTTTGAGCGTCAGCCAGTAACTCAAGGCGAACCCCGCCCAGCAGAACAGTTCCAGAATCCAGCCGCGCGCCAGCGTTCCGAACGACAGCTTGTCTATATTGAGCAGTTCGGACGCGACTTTGTTCTTCCCGATTTTTCGGACTATCCAGACGAACACGGAAGGTATCGTCGGCGCGCCGGCGCAGACGACCATCGCAACGGACGCCGCCAACAAAGTCCAGTTGCCGGTTTGAACAGCATGATACGTTAAAAATAAGCAGGCGACAAATGCCCCCACCGCCATCATGGTAAGCGTTTCCAGAAACGCGGCGGCTGCGGCGACGGCGGCGCTGGTTCGGCTCGATTTAATCAACGCCGTGCGAATTACAACGACCATAAACTTGCCCGGCACGTACTTCCCAATCTGTCCGCAGACGTGAGCGCAGATGGATTCCCATAGTCCAGGTGGCGGGTCAACGCTCCCTTCGTTAAACCGCTTGAGCAGCAAATGCCAAAACGCGCCGGGGAAGAGCAGGGCGATAAAATACACGCCCGCTGACGCGCTGAGCATAAGCCAGTCAATTGTCGGCTTGACTTCCATCTTCTGGTAATCCAGCCACGCCTTGTACAGCACACGACCGAAAATCGCGATAACCACGACAATTACCAATATTTTTATCAGCAGAAATATTTGTTTTTTATTCATCGGAATTGAAGGGGTTGGGGGAATTTTGAATGATTTTACCCGTATTTTACCCGGCTGGACTGTCCCTGTCAAGACGGCAGACGGAAAAAAGTCAATTTGGATTATCTGTTTGATTGACTATCAGCTTGATTTATAACATATATAAACAGACATATTTGGTATATCTATAAAATTCCCAAAAAAATTTTTTAAAAAATGTTCACTATAAAAAGATTTTATGTTATAATATATCAAGAGTAAAAATATAAACGCAGATTGTTTCATACAATCTTGCAGACTATTATAACCGTTCCAGTTCAAACCTGGTCAGGAGTTTTAATATGAACGTTTCACAATTTAGAGTATTTTCCATTCGCCGCGTTTTT
>CACXSS010000347.1 GCA_902770245.1 uncultured Planctomycetota bacterium
GACGCCGTTTGTAACAATGGTTTTGTGTCCTTTGAGAACAATAATCGCGCTGAGTTCATCCGCCATGCTTTTTGCGGCAATTGTCTGCTCGACGCGTAAAATTCGGGAGGAAATGCCGGACAGTCGGGCGAATTCTCCCGGATGCGGCGTCAGGATTCTCGGATATGTCGCCTTGAACTTCATGGAGCTTCTCGACAGGGCGTTGAGTGCGTCCGCGTCGATTACCATCGGTTTGTCGGATTTTTTATACAGAACCCTGACCAGCTCGTCCAATTCCTTTGACTGCCCCAGTCCGGGACCGATAGCGATTACCGACGCCTTTTGCGCTTCTTCCAGAATCGGATTGAGCGCGGCGTTCGACAGTTTCCCCGACTCGTCACATGGCAAAGGAATTGTCGTGTACTGGCGATCGTACCCCGCCACGACTTCCAAGCAACATTCCGGAACGGCGACGCGCGCCAGTCCGCAGCCGCTTGCCAGCGCAGAAGATCCGCACAGAGACGGCGCACCGTACATGCCGCGGCTTCCGCCGACAACCAAAACTGTTCCGAACGTTCCTTTATGCGAATCCGCCTCTCGCGGTTTAAGTTTGAATCTCATGGAAGTATGATATTGAGTTATAAACGATAAAATCTAAAACGACTCCCTGACGCAAGCTGAAAACGCTCGACGACGCTTGCGTAATTACTAATTACTCATTACTAATTACTAATTGCTCTCGCCTGTTCCACCGTCAAAGCCCAGCTGTAAACGCGGGCGTAAACAACGGAGCCGGGGAAGAAGAACTCGCCCTCCCCTTTGTTGCTAACGTCCGAGCCGATGCAGAACGCCTGGCAAGCGGGAGAGCCGGGATGTCGAATCTGTCCGGGGCATTCGAGTTTAGCCGCCTCCGCGCCGTTGACATACAGGACAAGCGTCCGACCGTTGAAAACGCCGGTTGCGGTTACGTATTCCCCCTCTTTGATGGGAGCGGAAATAATCTGATACTTCCCGCCGACGTGCGCCCAGAATTCAAGCTGTTTCGTTTTCCCGTCGATTTCAAAGCAGCAGCCCGCGTTCTGGGTGTTGCCGAAAACGTCCATGCCGCGCGGCTCGAATTTGTCAATTTTGAACTTGACGGACATGGTCAGCTGGTTGACCATGCGGCTGTAGTCCGCGCCGGAAAAGCGAATTCGGCAGTAGTCCTTCTTGCCGTCAAAGACGGCGGCAACGGCGCCAAGAGCGGCGTCTTCGACAAACTGGGGCGAGCCGAATACCTCAACCGGCTTTTGCTGAGGCAGCTTGTTGACCGCGGTATTGACGGGACCGTCCGCAGTAAAATGGACGTCCAGTATATTGGCGTTCGGTTTGGCGGCAGTTTTATCGACGCATTCGTTGGGATCCGCCAGCGTCGCGAACGTCGCCTCAAGCGTTTGCTGAGACTCCTTTTCGAAACAATTCAGAGCGGTAATCGTTGCCTTGTATTCGGACGACTCATCCAAGCCCTTGACTTCAAACGTCATCGTATCGGGCATGTCGTTGTAAAAGTACTTTGACCAGTCGTACTGCTGCGACTGCAGGATCCAATTAGCGTCAATCTTTTTATAGACGTCTGCGCGATAGGACATGACGATGTTTTCCTGACCGTTCCATTTCGCCTGCGGGAACGTGAGCGTTGCGCCATAATCAGTCGCGTTTGTAACGTCCGCCGCGGCTCCTTCTGACCAGAACGGGGCTTGACTGGTTTGGTATCGGGCGTCTGTATAGACGTACTTCTCCGCGTTCCCCGGGTCAGCGACAACGTAAACGCAATCGTAGAAGCTATTGGTAATCATGTCGTACACTTTAAGAACGACGCTGTTATCCGCGTGAATTTCCATGATGTAAAACGGCGCGGCGTTGCGATGTCCCGGCGGGAATTTGTTGTACTTCCCGCCGCTCATTTCGTAATAGCTCAGCGTGCCGGTTCCGAACGCCGTGTACTCGCCCTGCCAGGCGGATCGCGGGTCGTTAATCGGGTAATGCGAATGTCCGGAGAAGTTGATAACGCGGGGATAATTTTTGAGCAGTTCGCACAAGTCGTTGGTTCCCCAGTTGTCGGGATTGCAGCTGCCGTAAACCGTGTTGGAGATATGATAATGCTGCATGAGAAAAACGGGCTTGTTACTCTTGTCGGAGCAAGCTGAGTCGAGCTGTTCTTTCAGCCACGGCATCGCGTACTGGAAATCGCCGTTTCTGCAAGTTCCTTTTTCGCAGGACAGAGTAATGAACTGGAACCCGTTTATTTCGACCCGATTGTTGGCGGGCGTTTGAAAGACGCGTTCCCACAGCGGACGGTTTCCGCCCCAGTGGTCGTGGTTACCCATGCACAGAACCCGTTTCGTTTCCGGCTTGAGGCATTTGTCCATCGACTGGCAAAACAGCCCGATTTGGTACTCTTTGCCGTTGTTGGACATGTCGCCGCCAACCAGCAGAGCGTCGAAATTCTTATACGGCTGCGTGGCGGAATACTCGTACATGAACTTCATCGCGCCTTCAAACCGCTTGACTTCCGGCGCGTCCGGAGAGCCGTTGTAATGGACGTCGCTTGTAACAGCGGCGCGAAGAACGACGTCGTCTGCTGAATCCGCAAAAACGCTGCGCGGAATGAAAAACAGACCCGTTGCCGCAGCCGCGCCCGCCAAAAAGCTTCGGCGGCTGAACCTCTCTGATAATTCTGATTTAACGTTATTCATAGGAACCTTCAATGAATATAGTTTAATTAAATT
>CACXSS010000348.1 GCA_902770245.1 uncultured Planctomycetota bacterium
TCACGCCACGGGTGCGACGACGGGCGGCAAACCATGTTGAGCGTTTCGTACGCCTTTGTGCCGGGCTTTTGATGGCATTCGGCGCAGTACTTGTCCAGAACCGGCTGAACGAATCGCATGTAGGAAATGGACTCTTCCGATCCCCAGCTGGGAGGCGTGAGTTTTTGCGGACCTTTCTTCATCGCCATGTTCATGCCTTTGCTGGGCGTGTTGCCCTTGGTGTTGAGGTTCGACTCGTGACATCCAAAGCAGCCGCGGGTTTCGCCCGGCATGACGTTGGCGAACGAGCGCATGACGTGAATCGCCATCCCGTTTTCGTCCAGCATTTCAAAGTAGACAGACTTTCCGGCGGGGAGTTCAAAGTAAATGCTTCCGTCCGGTTCAATCGGAACAGTTCCCAAAATGCGCTTGACGCCTTCCGCCTGGAAGACAGAAACGGCGGGGCCGTCGTGCTGAACGGTTTTGTGCCACGTCGTATAGGTTTTCGGATCCATCTGGATAACGCGAATCGCTTTGCCTTTTTCCTTCAGGATTTCCGGGGCGTTGTCAAAGACGTTGTTGGAATACAGGTATCCCGGCTTGGGTTCTTCGCCAGATCCGATTTTGGGCCAATCGACTTTGTTCGGGATTGCCGTCGGAACGGGTCGCGGCTTGAACGGCATGGCGTACCAGGCGTTGGAGTTGTCTGCGGCGTAAATGAGTTCCTTGTTGCCGTAGACGTCCTGGAAATACAGCTTGAAGAACCAGCCGTGATCGGAACCGCTGCTGAGATTGCTGCCGCCGCGAGCGGAAACGAGCATGTACTCTTCAGACAGCGGATAAGGGGTCTTATAAGCAAAGTACGCGCCGGCGGAATGGTAGTCGTAGCTTGGCGCGGGGTCTTTCGGACCGTTGCCGACTTCCGCCCAGCCGACTTCTCGCGTAATGCGTTCCAGACCGTCTGGATAGTTCATACCTTTGGTCGGGTCGATGTATCCAACCGAACCGTTAAACCATCTATGATGTCCCACGCCAACGAAGACAATCTTTTTGGAATCCGGAATAGCGCGGGCTTCGGTCAGGACGTCCGGCCAAACGGACTGGTTGCCCCAGAACGTCTGCGGGTTCGTCCCGTCCGGGTTCATCGTCCAGAGGGACTGAACGCGCCAGAGGGCTTTATCGGTGTATTCCCAACGGGTGAAAATAACTCTGCCGTCGGGAAGCATGTTGGGCATGTATTCCGGTTCGCCGTTGGCAGAAATGACGTAAATGTTCTTTCCGTCGGCGTCGCAGCGGGACATCGCAAACGCGTGCGTCATGGGCATGCAGCGAACGTAACTGCCCTGACGGGACGAGGCGAAAACGATGTGTCCGTCCGGCGTGTAGACCGGGTCGAGGTCGTCGTAGTCGCCGCGGGTCAGCTGACGCAGATTGGAGCCGTCGGCGTTGACCTTGTACAGGTGGAACGACTTCTCTCCAACGGGTCGATAGCAGAAGAGAATCTCTTTACCGTCAAAGGACAAATCCTGCCGCCAGAACGCGCCTTGCAGTTCCGGGACAACGTCCTTTTTGACTTCGCGGGGATTCAAGCCGATAACCAGAATCTTTCCGCCGTCACAAGCCATGTATCCGTTGCGGTGGCGCGCTTCGTGAGACCATTCGTCAGTCGCGTCGCCCGGCTTTCCTTTCGGATACGGGTTGGTAACCATCAAAATGGAATCGAAGTCCAGCAAGGGGTTAGAGAATACGATTTCCCGCTTGACTTTTCGGACGTCAAAATACAGAGATTTGTAGTCTTTGTCGCCGGGGGCGTCGAGTTTCTTTTGCAGCTCGTCCAGTTGAGCGACTTTGTCGGACAGATCAATGTCTTCCGCCAGATCGGCAATGCGGTCAGCGACTTCTTTCGCCCATTTGATTTCGTTGGCGACTTTGCCCGCGTCGAACTTGTCGTTCGCCTGGAACGTCCAGTCGACAATCAGGTCGTTTTGAGCGTCCGCCGGAAGTTTGTCAAACGGGATAAATCCTGCGGCGTTGGCAATCGCGCAAACGCCGGCGACAACCATCGTGGCAACAGCTTTGAGAATACATTTCATGGTTACTCCTCCTAAATACGTAAACATTATTCGATTATATTGTTTTTTCTAATGTATATATTATAACCAGATAAGAATAATTTACAACCCCAAAAAAGAGAGAAAGGAAAAAAAGAAAGAACGTTGGCGAATCGCATCAGAGTAGGGAGTAGGGAATAGGGAGTAGAAATGGAAGGCGGTAATGAAGTTCGCGTCAGCGAACGTAATTACGCATTCGCCGACAGGCGAAAAAACGCTGCGAAGTGTGCATTTCAAATTGACGAAGGCGAAAACCTTCTACGGATGTAGCCCGGCTCGGGCTACTTTAGTCAGTATCACACCCCCTATTTCGTAGTCGAAAACGCCAAGAGTTTTTCTTACTAAAAAAATTCGATTTTCCCTTGACGGCTTTGCCGTCAAGTTGTAGCCCGAGCCGGGCTACATCCAAGGGACGTTTATGACTTACGTAATACGGTATTTCACCCTTCGAACATCCATTAACCAATCGGCGAAAATCCGTTTAATCCGTAAAATCCGTGTACGGACTGACCCGCTCACAACCCGCTTAACTCCTAACTCGTTTACGCACATACATCAACCCGGCAGCGCCGAGAATCAGCAGCGCCCACGTGGACGGTTCCGGAACGGGAGTCCCGA
>CACXSS010000349.1 GCA_902770245.1 uncultured Planctomycetota bacterium
GGCCACGCCTTCCAGGGGTATCTCGCCATGCGGTCCATCCCCGTGCGGATGCTGGCCGGGTCCACTTCGGAGATCAACGAAGTTCATTCCATGTCGATGGAGCATTTTGCTTACCCCTGGATGGAGTTATTCTTCGGGGAAAATGCGAAAAAATATATTACGACGCCTCTTATCAGTGCATTCTGCACAATCCCGTATCTGGTAAGTGTTGACGAATTCCAGCATGAAGTATACGCCAATCCGGACATGACACCGGAGGACTGGCGGAAGGTTTGGAAATCCATTGAGAAGACGCGTCCCGGGCGGCGATTTTCCCGTCGAGCGTTTGCGCCCATTTGACGATAACCCACGGTCGGCGCCGGGTAATGTGTTTTACAAACGGCTTGTTGAGCGATTCCGCCTGACGCTGACAGATCCCGGAGACGACTTCAATTCCGGCGTCGGTCAGCATTTTCATGCCGCCGCCGTCGACTTTCGGGTTCGGGTCGCGCATGGCGATATAGACTTTGGAGACGCCCGACTCGATAATCGCTTTGGCGCACGGCGGGGTTTTGCCGTAATGACAGCACGGTTCGAGCGTAACGTACATTTCCGCCCCGCGGACGTCCGCGCCGTTACGTTTTGCGTCGGCGAACGCTTCGATTTCTGCATGCGGTCCGCCGAACTTTTTGTGCCAGCCCTGACCGAGAACGACCCCGTCGCGGACGATTACCGCCCCGACCATCGGATTCGGCTCGACGTCCCCCTGCCCTCGCTGCGCCAGCGATAACGCCAGATTCATGAAGTCGATGTGTGTATTCATAGTAGAAGGGGGAGTTAGTTAGAAGTGAGGAGTTACGCAAAGCGCTCCTCGAAGTTTAAATGTAACACGGAATTTGGCGAGCCGGGCGCTGGACAAGGCGGCGCCTCGCCGCCGAACTCCTCACTCCTAATTCCTAACTCCTAACTCGCTTACGCAGGAATAATACGACAACCCCGAGCGCCAGCAGCGCCCAGGTCGACGGTTCCGGAACGCCTTCTGCGGCGGCAGCTGATACGAAGACGGAATAGCCGTCAACCGTAAAGTTCCAGAGAGCGGCGTCGGCGGGCGACAGGAACGAAGCCCAGTAGCTGGCGTCTGCGTACTGACCTTCCAGACCTTCCGGATCGTTGAATATCTCGTACGTTAAGCCGGGTTGCGAGGATGTGAACGCGTATTCGATAATCGCATCGTCGGCAATGTTGAACGTACTGGCAATGAGCTTGTCCATGCCGGTTTCGTCCTGTTCCATTAACAGGGTTGCGCCGTCGTTGAGCTGGAAGACGTCAGTCTTAAACGTTCCGACGGAGTTGCCGGGCGAGAAGATCGCGGGGGCGTCAACAATAAAAATGCCATTATAAACGCCCTTGGCGCCCAGTTGACCGTCTTGAGCGGTAATCGTACCGGACTGAACGGATTCGGCGTCGCGGACGATTTGCAGCGAACCTTCGCCGGACAGGATGGTGGAGTTGGCGCTGTCTGCATCGTTTGCCAATTCCAGCTTTCCGCCGTTAAGCGTAATCGGTCCGGTTCCCAAGGTTCCGTTTTCCGTCAGCCGCAGAGTTCCTTCGTTGATTGTCGTTCCGCCGGTGTAGGAGTTGGCGGCGCGGAATTCGACAACGCCGTCGCCGTTTTTCGTAATGGAGTAAAGACCGGAAGGTCCGTTGGAAATCTCCTTGGTAAAGACAAGTTTGGAGTTTTCTTCCGCGCTGATGGCAAAAGGTGCATCGTTGCGGAGAGTTAAGCGGATGTCAACCGTTGCAACGGTGGGATTGTCTGTCGTAGCTCCCTCAGCTGCGAAGGCGTTGAACGTGGTGTTGGTTTTGAAAATGTCAAAACTTCCGTTGTTATCGACAACGTTTCCGTTATCGTCTGTGTACGAGGTCGTGATCTTTCCTCCGGTAAAATTGAACGTCTTGTTAGCCAACGTATCGTTGCCGGCATCCATTTTCAGCCACGTTCCGCCGACGATATTATAAATACCGGCGTTTGTACTGTAGCCAATTGAGTCTTTGGCGTTGCTGACAAGGGTACCGTTTTCGTTGATCGTCATGGTTCCAGCAATTCGGTTTCCGCTTCCGAAGTTGTTGGGCAGAATAACAGACCCTTCGTCAATTGTCAGGGTCGCCCCGGCGCCAAACCAGTTGGTGGTGGAGATGGCGCCTTTACCGGTTTTGAGGAACTCGCACGTTGCGCCGGATGCGTTTCTCAGAGGACTGTCAAGCGACAGCGTTTTCCCTTCAGCAACGTCGATAGTGAGCTTTGAAGAGTTGATAATCTTCGAGCTGATGGTTGTGTCGGCTGTTACAGTCATCGTCGCGTTGCGATCGTAGAAGTCCAAACCGGCGTAGTCCGGAGAGTTGTTTGTATTGGTAATCTTGCCGCCGTTGAGCGTCATGTTGTTGACGTGGAGATAACCGTTGAATTCGAGTTCTCCGCCGTTGATAGTAACGTCTGGAACGTTGCCGTCTGCGATGGTTCGGCTTCCGAAAACGTTGGACGACTGACTGACGATTTTCGCGCCGGATTCAATCACGACTTCGCCGGTTCCGACTGTACTGTATCCCTTGTTGTTGCCCTTCAGGTACAGCGTTCCGGACTTAACCAGCGTTCCGCCGGTGTAGGTGTTGCCAGCGTCGCCG
>CACXSS010000350.1 GCA_902770245.1 uncultured Planctomycetota bacterium
TTTTTAAGCCCCATTTTAGATCGTTCTTCATCTCCAACTACCGTATAGGTTCCAGTTTCAACATCGTAGGTATATCCCAAGTAGATGGCAGTTATACTTTGATTGGAATTCGCCTGGGGCGTTCGAAGAAGAAGTCCGCTATTAACAACGCGATAGCCGCCTGTACACGAAGCAACGTTGTTAAAGTCTGATACGGTGTTCCAGTTGTTGCCTGCTGCCTGATTCTGTTTCAAAACCATAACGTCCGCCTGAACGGAACTGGCGATCAACAGGAGCGTTAATAATATGGTTAAACCTCTGCCAAACGTTAAAAAACGGGAGGCAATAAACGAACGGGCTTGAAAAACAGCCATGATAGTATTCCTTGAGGGTAAAACTGGACAACGGTTATATAAAACGACTTTTGCGCCGGGACGACCGGAACTGCAAAACGTAATATCGCTTTTATACATATTATATATTATACATCAGATTTTTTCATTTTAGAAAGCGCTAAAAAGAAAAAAGTTTGAAAAAAACAAAAAGAATGACAATACAGATAAAATATATTGGGCAAGATGGAGATAACGGCGAGCCGAAACGTTGAAGAATCCGGCTCGCCTGCCGTTTTATGAAATTACTACTCGCTAACTGCCTTAACCTGTTCCGGCGTCAACGCCCAGCTGTAAACGCGGGCGTAAACGACACTGCCGGGGAAGAAGAAGTCTCCCTTGCCGACTTTGGAAATATCGGATCCGACGGTAAAAGCATGGCTTTCCGGCGAGTCCGGGTACGTAATTCGGGCGGAAACCTTCTTTTGGAACTCCTCGTTTGAAATCCAGCTGTCGCCGTTGGTAAAGGCAGAAACCGTCTTTCTGACTTTCTCAACGCCGTCCAGATAGACAACAACGTCTTTTCCGTCGTAAACGCAAGCGGCGCAATAGTATTTCCCCGCTTCAACAGGAGTCGTCAAAACGTGATATTTGTTCTCAATCTCAATCCAGATTTGAAGAACTTTACTATTTCCGTCGATGCGGAAATTGTAACCGCCCAACTCGGTGTTTCCAAACGGCTGAAGTCCGCCGGGCGCAAACTTGTCGAGTTTGAACTTTGACGTATAGGTAATCGCCTTTGTGAGCTTGCTGTAATCTTCCTTTGTGAATTTGATTTTGCAGTAGTCTTTCACGCCGTCAAAGACCGCGACAACGGCGCCTGCCTCGGCGTCTTCCACAAACCTGGGCGTTCCCAAAACCTCAACCGGCTTTTGGACGCTGAGACGATTGACAGCGGTATTCACCGGACCGTCGAGAGTAAAATGAACGTCCAGCACGTTCGCTTGCGGTTTGAGCGCGTTCTGGTCAACGCATTCGTCCGGATTTTCCGGGGTGGAGAACTCCCCTTCGAGCTTCGTTTGAGATTCTTTCCCAAAGCAGTTCAGAGCCGTTACACAATACTTGTACTGCGTGTTCCAGTTCAATCTGTCATACGAAACGGAAATGTTCGCCGGTCTGTCATTGAAGAAATAATACGACCACTCGTACCGGCTCGGCAGCGGAAGCCAGGATTCCTCCCCAGACTGGGGATCTTTAACCTTTCTCGACAGGTCGATTTTATACGAATGAACCCTGTTTTGCTGTTCGTCCCATTGTGCCTGCGGAAAGGTCAGCGTAGCGCTGTCAAAGGAAACGTCGCTCACCGACGCTTTAACGCCCTCTTCCCAGTACGGGGGCTTGCTGGTCTCATAGCGTTGGTTTGTATAGATGAACTTGTCGACGTTTCCCGGCTGGGCGACAACGTAGACGCAGTCAAAGAATCTGTTTGTAACAGCGTCGTAAACCTTCAAAACGACGCTGTTGTCGGCGTGAATCTCCATAATATACGCGTTGCCGGCGGTTCGATACCCGTTCGGTCTGGCGTACTGTCCGTACGGCATGATGTAATAGCTCATCGTGCCAGTTCCGAATGCTGTGAATTCTCCCTGCCAGGCAGAACGCGGATCAACGGTTGGATAATGCGAATGCCCGGCGAAGTCGATCAGGCGCGGATATTTTTTGAGCAGGTCAGTCAGTTCGTCCGTTCCCCATAAATCGCTGCCGTAGACGGTGCCTTTAACCGGGTAATGCTGAATGAGAAAGACCGGCTTGTTGGAATTGTCAGCGCACGCGGCGTCGAGTTGTTCTTTCAGCCACGACATCGCGTACTTGTAATCGCCGTTTCTGCAGGTTCCCTTTTCACAGGACAGCGTGATGAACTGATACCCGTTAATCTCAACTCGCTTGTTGGAGGGCTGTTCAAAGACTTCCTCCCAAATCTGATGACTAGCGTGGTAACAGTCGTGATTACCCATGCAGAAAACCCGTTTCGTTTCCGGCTTGAGGCATTTATTGAGCGATTGACGAACCAGCCCACTCTGTTCGATTTTTCCTGTGTCCGCCATATCGCCGACGATGAGCAAGGCGTCGAAATTCTTGTACGGCTGCGTTTCGGAATACTCGTAGACGAACTGCATCATGCGTTCAAAACGTTCCGTTTCCGGCGTGTCGAGCGTGGATTTATAATGGACGTCGCTGACGATAGCGGCACGGAGAACGACGTCGTCGGGAGAATCCGCAAAAACGCTGCGCGGAATGAAAAACAGACCCGTTGCCGCAGCCGCGCCCGC
>CACXSS010000351.1 GCA_902770245.1 uncultured Planctomycetota bacterium
AAACCGCGTTTACCCAAATTGAGCGTTCCGCCTGTCATGGTATACGTACCGGTGTAGGCGTTGTTATCGCGGGTTTTCAGGTCGATGCCGCCGGCGTTGACGACGCCGTCTTTATGGAGGAACGTTCCGTTGCTGGAAACCGCCAGCCAGATGTCTTTGAATTCCGTAGTTCCGTTCATTGTAATGGAATCGCCAACGTTGAGAACGCCGCCGTTCATTTCGTATGAAGCGTCGTAGTTTTTAAAGTGCCCGACGCCCAGGTTGCCGAGATTGACAGTACCGCCGTTTTGAACCGCTTTGGCAACCGTGCCTGCTGCTGATGCATCGGCGAGAGCTCCAAGCTGGAATATGGTCGTTGCGGTAAATTTGGAATTGTCGTTGATGGTCAGAACGCTTGCGCCTCTAGCCCAGAATTCGTTGGAGTAGTATTCTGAATTCCCGTTGAGCGTGATGTTGGTTGTGCTGTGCAGCCACTGCGTATGGAACTGGGAATCATTGAGCGTAAACGCCTTGCCGTAGGCGTAGACCGTATCGAAGCAGGAACCGTCGTTGACAACGTTGTTAAGCGTCAGCGAGCCTTTGGTAGCGCTGTGTCCGATTTCAATTCGACCGTAGCCGGACAGCGACGTTGCGGTGAAGTTTAAGTCGCCGTAGTCGTTGTTGCCGTTGTTGCTTAACGAGCCAAAATGGAGACGAGCGCCGGGCGCGACGTAGAAATCTGTACTGACGATTTCCGAGCCGAAGAATAACGTCCCTTCCAGAACCGACGTTTTGCCTGAATAAGTGGTTTTACCTGTTGAGAAGGTAATTCCAACAGACCCCGCCCCGGTTTTAATCACGTTGAGTTTGCCAGTGGCATTGTCCGGGTTGTCGATAATGCCGGATGCGTTAATTCTCATGTCGGTTGCCGACCCTAAACCATAGATGTACAAGTCGTTATCGCCGTCTGCATTTTGGTATCCGGATGTAATTGTGCCGCCGCCCTGAACCCAGTGGTTCTTGTTGTTGAAATACATCATTCCAGAGGTAATAGTCAGGGCTTGGCTGTTTACATAGTCAGTAGAGCTGGTTATGGAATTGAGCGTGCGATTGTTGTTGTCAGTAATTTTTGTTGATACATTCAGGTCCAATCCGTCTGTCGGAGTGGCAACGTATGTGGGCGTAACCGCAGAAATAACGCCGCCTTCGACCTTGGCGAACGAGACGGTTGACCCGTTGACAAAATACGCGCCGGGAATGGCGGATTGGGTTTGGGTTGTATCGGTCGTTGTTACGTTGGAATCGAAGTACACAACGCCTCGCGGGGCGATTTGCCCGACGCTGGGCAGTTCAACCTGACCGCCGTAATCGGAGAATTTGTAAACCGCGTCCGTCTTGCCGAGAGTAACCGTTCCGTCTGCGAACGTAAGTTTGCCGGTTCCCAGCAGCTTAACTTTGCCCAAATCTACCGTAGATCCGCCCAGATTGACAGCGGCGTCTGTTCCGTTATTAATAATACGATATCCAACGGCGTTTGCGTTGATCGGCTGGTTGGTTTCGCCTGTCAGGTCGTTTGACCAAACGGAATCCGTCCAGGTAAAGTCGCCGGAAACGGCAACCGCTTGCGAATCCGCCGTGTTGACAATCTGTAAAGCGCTGTAGCTGGCTCGATGGTTGTTTTCGGAACCCAGACTTCTAACGTACACGTTTGAGTACGTACTGGAAACTTTCAGATAGTTGACGCCTTCGGTAAGCGCGTCGATGTCGGCATGAACAGGCGTTCCCCAATAGTTTTTCGTTGGGATTGTCGTTGTTCCGTTGCCGCCGTATTCCAGAGTATTAACATTGCTGCCGCCGATAGACACCGCGCGAAAAGAATTGTTGGTGTCTGTCGTTGGATAGTAATATATATCGTATGCGAAGTACGGCGCTGACATTGTTATAGTATTGGCAGCGTCGCCGTCGTCTAGGTATCCGTAGTAAAGAATGGCGTTGTTGTCTGTCGATGGACGCGTAGCGCTATAGCGATACGTATTTTTGCTGTTCCACGTACCGGTTACTGGCGTTTGGAATCCGTTGCTGCTAAGCATGGAAGTAAACGTTCCAGCCTTGTTATAGGCGTTTTGAGTAGCGCCTGCCGCGGTGAAGTCATTAATGCCGCTGTAGTCGGAAATCGCGTTGTTCCAGTACGACCAATCGACTGGATACGCACCCAGCGTCCCGCCGGTTGGCGCGCCGAAATGCGAACCGAAGTTAATGGAAATGGAATCTGCGTCCGCAAAAGCGTTCGCGCAAAGCCCGGTCAACAGAGCTGCCATTCCTAAAATCGCAGCAAATAAGTATCGTTTAGTGGAACTGATCATTTGTTACTCCTCGAATTGTCAGAGCGTTAATCACGTTTCAAAAAAATGTAAATGGATTTGTGTATAAAAGTATATGTTACACCTTTATACTATACTTTATTATTTAATATTGTAATCAAAAAATGGCTTCTGTCAAGAATTTTAAAAAATTTTTTGCAGATTTTTTGAGAGGAATCTGGTGAATGTGTCGGTTATGACTGAATAGGGAAGATGGGAGGAATAGACCAAGATTTCAGCGAGGCTGCGTCGCAGTTGTTCAGCGGGACAAAGAGACTTCGGCGGTTGAGACAGC
>CACXSS010000352.1 GCA_902770245.1 uncultured Planctomycetota bacterium
CAGGCGGAAAAAGCAGTCAAAGAGGCTGAGATGAGATTTACTCAAGTTGCACTACAATCCTCAGGGCAGGAAAAAGAACAAGCGCGAAGAGACTACCTTGCAGCGAAAGAAGCATACGAGAATTCTGGCGACAAAAATGAATTTGAGAAACAAAAACTTTACCAGGCAATGATTGACGCTCAGCAGAAATCAAAGGAGGCGGACACGAACTTTACGCGCTTGGCGGAACAAAACTACAAAATGCACGAAGTCAAGATGCCAGAATACGAGTATAAGTCCGTCGGAGGTACATTCAACGCCTTCGCTGTCGCCGCGCTTGGCGCTGACATCCCGAAACAGCAGCTGGAAGTGTTGCAGCAAGTTGCCGGGAAAATGGATGATATTATAAACAACCAACAAGAAGCAGGAGTATTTGCCTAATGGCTGACGATTTAAAATACGAAATAGACGAAACCTATGGCGCCAGCTGCTCCTATACGGAAAAAGACGGCGAAGTCTGGACGGTTCCGTTCCGAATCAATTTCTACGATAAAAACGTCGAATGCACGGTCGAATCTGCCTGGAGATTATTGTTTCAGTATATCCGGGAAAATAAGCCGAAATACAACGACCATTTCTGGGAATCCATCCAGATTGACGAACAGGAGTCCGTTTCGACGTATACCGCCAGCGTCAAATATTCCAAAAAAGGCGACAACCGGGAAGCGGAAGAAACCAGCCCGAATAATCCTGAACGCGCCCGACTGTCCTGGTCAACCAAAGGAGGAACGGGAAAACGTTCTTATTCTAAGGAGACTGTTCGTTCTGAAGCGTCATCGTATGGCGGCGGATACGACGCACCCAACCAAAACGGTGGAATCAACGTGAAAAACGGAACTGTGGAGCCGGTCGACGTTGTCGCGCCAGCCATGCACGTAACTCTGACCTGCAAGCTGCCGTGGTACGTCGTCAACGACAACTTTATTCGTTCCTTCTATGACTTGACGGGAACGGTCAATTCTGACGCTTTGTGGTGGTTCCAGCCAGGCGAACTGCTTTTCAAAGGCGTCAACGGCGATCCGGAAGACAAGGTCAACTCTGCAACTGGAAGCGTAATGAGATGGTATAACCTGAATTTTGAGTTTGAAGGGATGCCAAACATAGCGGCAGACGACCCACGCGGCAACGTTCCGCCGTTCGGATTTGTGCCAAAGGACGGCTGGGATTATCTCTGGATACTCCGGGAAGACCGCAAAGATCCAGCCGACAACAAAGTTCGCTCTAAACCGATAGCCTATTATGTTGAAAGAGTATACGACAGAAAGAGCTTTGCCGTTTTCGACGCATTATTAAAGAGGGCGTAATATGGATTTTGGAAAGATCGCGACAAAAGGTCAGAAACACATTCCTACCGCAGCGTGGAACGCCATGCGAGAAGTGGCGCAACAATTTGAGGATGGGCTGCCGAGTTTTGAAGCTACTGCCGCAAGCCGGAACCCGTTCCTGATAACGATTGAAAACGCAACTGGCGACAGTATTGAACCGTTTGCCGTGTTGGAAATCAGCGACGCGATGTTTCCAAACAGGACAGGAACCGATTATCTCAACGAAGCCATCAACCGGGGCGTTGAACTCAAAGGGATTAAGCCTTCTGGCGATGAGGAAAAGAACATCGCTATTACTCTCGACGGCGGACCAAACGGAACCTTGGTTCAAGCGGTAGTCGTCGGCGCCGTTCCATGCAAAGTGATGGTGGAAACGTCGTCGGCGGAAAATTATAAATACGCCGTCCCCGTTGCCAACCAAACCGGTTATCTCAAAGCCGCGGAATCCGGCAATATCCGAATCCTTTGGAAAGAATCTGGAACTGGAATAAAATGGGCATTCGTGCTGTTGGACGCAAAAGGTGAGGGGCATCCGCTAAAGGTAGCTGCCAAGATGCCGAATACCGACACTCGACCGGAAGGGGCATTCCTGTTAGATTCAACCGATACCTGGTTATATGCTGATTCTATTGATTCATTCGCAAAACAAAACGATAGCGCCCCTCCGGCCATCGTAAATCCCTGCGGATATCCGATTGACCGTCCAGTTATCATCGGCAAGTGTGAAGGCTTTCCAGGCAATGCGGAGGAGGAAGAGAGCGAAAATAGTGGTAGCTCAAGCAGTTCAAGTTCAGAATCGTCTGATTCCCCCATTCCTGACGCGGTTGCAATTGCTTGCGATGTCCGCGAATTTTTCGTAATCAATAACGGCTATGGCTCTGATAGTTCAAACAACAGCAGCAGCTCCAGCAGTAGTAGTTCAAGCAATTCTTCCAGCAATCAAATTGATAGCGATTATGCTTATGGTTCCTTGGAATATATTCAATACGATACAAGCCTTCAACGTTGGCTTCCGGCAACGGGAACAGACGCATATCAACATAGATTAGCTGTTTGCCAACGTGATTTACCAGCTGGATGGAGTAAAGAATATCGTATGCCGTATTTCAGTCCGGAATCTAATTATGGCGCAGAACCGTGGACGGCGAACGATAGCAATTCTCCTTCATCATCTGGACAATTTACGGAGCGTTGCGGGGTTAAACCAGGCGAGCACGAGTTCAGCAATCAACGTTT
>CACXSS010000353.1 GCA_902770245.1 uncultured Planctomycetota bacterium
GTCCGGGAAAGACAATTACAGCCTTTACGAAATCAACATTGACGGAACGGGATTAAAGCAGATAACAGGGCAGGGCGAAGACGCTCCGCTAACGCTGCCGAACGGCGCTGCGCCGTCTGTTACAACGGAACATCGCACGTCCGCCGCCAGCCGGGGGAACGACCGCGATTTCGCCCCGCCGGGCTGGGACGATTACGAGCCGACGTATCTGCCGGACGATTCGATTATCTTCTGTTCCACCCGCGCCAAACGCTGGGTCAACTGCTGGCTGACGCAAGTCGGAACGATTCACAAATGTAACGCCGACGGTTCCAATATTCGCCCGCTGTCGTGCAACGTCGAGCAGGACAACACGCCCTGGGTTCTTCCCAACGGGCAGGTGATTTATATGCGGTGGGAATACGTCGACCGGGAACAGGTTACGTACCATCACCTCTGGACGATGAACCCGGACGGAACGCGGCAGATGGTCTACTACGGCAACCTGCGGCCGTACACGACCATGCTTGCGCCGAAACCCATTCCCGGTACGGACAAAGTCGTTTGTATTTTTTCGCCTGGGCACGGCAGACGCGAGCATTACGGTCCGATTACGGTAGTCGATCCCCGTCTGGGTCCAGACTCCCCCCTGGGCGCGAAGACAATTACTCCAACCAACGATTTCGCCGACCCCTGGGCGTTTTCCGAGGACATGTTCATGGCGGCGTCGTTTGATAAAATCGTGCTGGTCAACGGAGCAGGGCGGGCAGAAACCATCTTCACCCTTCCTCCGGATCTGTTCAAGGGCGCCGACCCGGCTGACCAGTCCAACCAGGGCTACGCGGCTAACAACCGCCTGCCGTCAACCGACCTGACCCCGCGCAGCTTCTGGATATGCGAGCCGCGCCCGATCATGCCCCGTCAGCGGGAACGCGTTATTTCAGACCAGACTGACCCGAACGCCCAATGGGGTTCGCTGGCTCTGGCGAATATTTACCGCGGCAGAAAGATGAAAGACGTCCCGCCGGGAACTGTTACACACTTGTTGATTTACGAGACGCTGCCCAAGCCGATTCATTATTCCGGCGGCATGGAGCAGATGTCGTCGTTCGGCACGTTTACTCTGGAGCGTCTTTACGGCTCCGTGCCTGTTACGCCGGAAGGCTCCGCCTATTTCAATCTCCCGCCCAATCGGGCGTTCCTGTTCCTCGCGATGGATAAAAACGGACATTGCGTTAAACGAATGCACTCGTTCACGTCCGTCATGCCGGGAGAGCGCACCGCCTGCATCGGATGTCACGAAGAGCGAACGGAAACGCCCAACGCGGACGACCGGGATCGGCTTTTCCGCCTTATGCGAAGCGCGCCTGTCAATCCCGAACCCGTCGCAGGCTATCCCGATATTTTCTCTTTCCCGCGCGACATTCAGCCCATTCTCGACAAATACTGTCTGGAATGTCATAATCCGGACAGGGAAGAA
This sequence comes from uncultured Planctomycetota bacterium, assembly GCA_902770245.1. Lineage (GTDB taxonomy): Bacteria > Planctomycetota > Planctomycetia > Pirellulales > Thermoguttaceae > RUG11551. The sequence goes on from CACXSS010000353.1 coordinate 1,460, forward strand.
GGGGGATTCAACGCGTCTGGACACTGGAACCCGGTTTACACGTTCAGCTACATGCAGATGTCGTGGCGAAAAATGTTCGGCGACAACCGCAACCGACCCAGAAGCAACTTCGACCCGTACGAGATCGGAACGGGTTCCAGTACGCTGTTGAAGATGATCGAAGAACATCATCAAGGGGTCAACATGGACGAGAAAGACGTGAAGATGATTCGTCTTTGGCTGGACGCAGGCGCGAACTATGCCGGGACGTACGCCGCCAACGCCTCCGGCGGGCTGGGGTACTACATGCAAAACAGAAACGTCCGCAACGACCGCGACTGGCAGGAAACGAAAGCCATGGACGAGGCGATTACCCGCCGCTGCGACCCGTGTCACTGTCCAACGCCCAAAGACCGGCAGATCGGGACGTATAAACTGTATACAGACTATAAAGTCGACCATTTCCCGCCGCATCAGAACAATATGTTCGTCGCTCACACCCTGACCGAGGACGGCGGACGGTTCAACCGACACGTCATTTTCGACCTGTCGTATCCAGACCAGTCCAAAGCCCTCCGCGGTCCGCTGTCCAAGTCCGCCGGCGGGCTGGGAACGTGTCAGGCAAAATCTGGAAAAGTCGTATTCAAAGACCAGTCCGACCCGGACTACCAGACGATTCTGGCTGGGATCGAACGCGGCCGCCGTTACATTTTGGAAGAGGACAACCGATTCAGCATGTGGGATCCGTCGCCCAACAACGGGAAAGACTGCCCGAAACGCTTCGTTCCCCGCTGGGCGTACCTGCGCGAGATGATTCGTTACGGACTCCTCCCCGTCGACGCCGACCCGAACGCCTCGTACAACCCCTACGAACTCGACCGACTATACTTTGAGTCTCAGTGGTACAAGGGAGGCAATTAATGGAAGGCGGTAATGGAGCGAGCGTAGCGAGCGGAATTACGCATTCGCCGACAGGCGAACAAACCGGGGCGCGTAGAGCCGCCCGGAAAACCTCACGCGGAGACGCGGAGGAAGTTCGCGAAGTTTTAAAATTTGCGTTCTTTGCGTGGAACGGCGAACAAAACGTTCGACCCGCGATCGTACACCGAGGAGCCGGCACGCGGCAGTCCCCTGCCGCATTGCTGGTAT
>CACXSS010000354.1 GCA_902770245.1 uncultured Planctomycetota bacterium
CTTTGCAAACGATATGGACTTGTCGATTAATTGCAACACTGCATAATGCTACAAAAGTCGCTAAAGTTAAATGATTTGTCATACCAACACCATGCAAATCTTTGACCTGCATTACATAATCTTTATCCTTGTAAGATATCTGTCCACTAATTGAACTTGCATTTGATTTGAAATATTGATAGCGCTGAAGTTTCCGGTTTTAAGAACCATTTTACCTACAACAGCCAGCGGATCGAGCGAGGTTTGAGATTGTCTGCCGTCGCCCAAATCAAATACAAAATTGGCGTTGTCTGAAACGGTAATTGTTGCGCCGTTGGCAATATTGCCAGAACCTTTCATGGTTGTGGTTCCATCGGTAATATTAACCGCTCCGCCGTTGAGAATGAACGCTCCGATTTCAGCCGTACCGGAGAATTCCAGCGTTCCATCGTTAACGGTTGTGTTGCCGGAATGAATGTACGTTCCAGCCAAGACCTGCGTGTTCTTGCCTTCTTTGATAAAGTCTCTGCCGCCGCTTAAGCTGACATCGCCATTATAAACATAGGTTTTGCTGGCATCCGTCATGCCCGTACCAATAATAATCTTGCCGTTGTTTTTGGACATAATCAAGCCGTGATTGTCGCCGTCAACGTTTCCGGTAACGCCGCCGACGTGCAACGTTCCATCCCACAGGTCAACGGTTCCCTTCGGACCAATGTTGAGCGTTGCCTGGTTGTATGCCGAATTATCGGCTGTTTTCCAGCAATCCGGCGTCCATCCGCCGTTGACCAAATCGCCTTCCTGAACGTCAATGACGGCTTTGTCGGAAAGAACGATTGACGCTGCGCTGCTGTAACTGGCGTTGCAGATAAACAGTTTGCCAGTTCCCGTCTTGACGAAATTGCCGTCGCCGGTGATGGAAACAGTGTAATTTGTACTTTGAACCAGAGAGTTTTCAGCATTGTGGTCGACAGCGTTTGACTCTTCGAAAGTTAATGTGCCGCCCTGAGCAATGTTGATAGCCAGATTTCCCTGCGTTCTCGGAACGGCGTTTTCAAAATAGAGCGTTGCGCCGTCTTGAATCGTCAGAGGATTGGCAACCGTGAAGGATGATCCCGTTCCCGTCATTTTGAGGGTTGCGCCCGAGGCGATTGTAACAGTTCCCGGAACGTTCAATGCGCCGGAAAAGCTTGCCGTACCTTCGGCGATGTTAAGATCTGTTACATTCACCGCGCCGAGCGTCTGAGAACCGGTCCCGGTTTTAGTTAAAGTCGTTACGTTGTTAATCGCAACAGGCGCAGAGTAGTTGTTCGTCCCGTTGCTGATTGTCAGCGTATCGCTCCCGCTGACCGTGCCGGTTGTTCCGCCGTCAAAACCTGCAACGGTGATAGCGTGATTGTTCAAAGCAATAGCGGAACCGTCTTGACCGAAAGAAATCGGACCGGTTCCGTACGGCGTTCCGTCAGCATAAACGGCGTTCGTTGTAGCGCCAGTTCCGCTGGTAACGTTTCCGCCGCCGATTTGCGTTCCGCCGGAGTAATCGTTGGCTCCGTTGAGAAGACGAATGTCGTTGCCGTCGCGTTCAAGAATCAGTTTGCCGGGCGTTACGTTTCCGCTGGCGTCTTTATAGTCTGAAATTTTGCCCGTTACATTCATCGTCATATTCCAGCCGATTCGCAAGCCGCCAACGCCCTTGATTTGAACCGGGTTGTCAATCGTCGGCGAGCTTCCGTTGGCGTTAAAGAGCGTTCCTTCGTTGACAGTAATTGTACCGTCAGCCGTTGGAACTTCGTTTGTCAAAACGAGAATGCGTCCTGCGCCGTATGCTTCAGAAGTCGATCTGCTGTTTTGCAATCCCAACGCATTGCCAGCAATAAAGACTTTTGTGTTGGTATAGCCGCTGGGAACAGACGTTGTAAAATAAGAGTAGTCGACCGGGTAAAGATACGCAACTCCGGAACCTGAATAGTTCTGATAGCTGAATTGGTTGTCTCTGCCCGCTCCTTTGATAATAAGGATGTCGTTTGCTCCAACGACGGCTTCTTCCGTCGAATTGTAGGCGCGTTCGATAATCTCTGCGTTGACGGAAAGCGTCAGCAAAGCGACGAGGCACAATGCGGCGACAGGCGCCAAAAGGCGAGCGTTTCTAAATGTAAAGTTCATGGCGGTTATCTGAATATTGTTAAAGATATATTTATAATTATACTATATATTTATTATAACATAAAAAAGGCGAATTGTACGCACAAAAAGAGAAAAAAAGCAAAAATATATTCGGATTTTAAAAAATTTATGAAGATAAGTGTATATATTTGCACTGATTCAGTATTGTAAATAAGTAATTTCTAAAGAGAAAGCGAAGGTTATACGGTTTAGAAAATCTTTATCAGAGCGGTTTTTTCGCTGATATGCAAATCCAGCCCTTTTCGCGTTCTTCGTCCAGAACAGAATCGATAAACCCTGCCTGCAGAACGATTTGTTTCAGTTCTTCTGGAGTTGGACAGAACATGTTTAACTCTTTGGCGATTTCCTCGTGATGGTCGGACATGTTTCCGCCGACCATTTCCAAAACCGTCATGAACGTTCCGCCGGGCGCAAGTACGCGAA
>CACXSS010000355.1 GCA_902770245.1 uncultured Planctomycetota bacterium
GATAATTGAATGGTACTTAACGTAGGGCGATTTAATACACTTCTCCATCGCCGGGAAAATGGGCGAATACGCTGAGAGCGAATCGACGCTGGTTGAATGCGAATAAATAAACGACGTTGCGCCTATATCTTTGTTACGATTCCTCATCAGTTCTTTAAACGTATCTCTTATTTCGGCGCTTTTGGCAATAAACGCCTTGCCCAGCGATCGGGTGGTAAGGTTCGCCATCGAACTGCCGCGCTGAGGAACGGCGATAAAAATCACCCGATGTATCGACGTATTGTACGTGAATTGGAACCAGCTTTTGAGTTTCGCTTTTAACTCTGGCGACCCGTTGAGACTGTCAATGGATTCTTTGCTAACCAGATTCCAAAGATGATCGCCGCTGTCGATAGTTTGCATTCTCGAAACCAGCCCGCCCATGGAATGACCAACGAGAACAATCTGATCGAAAACCGGATTGGTGCGAGTCGGGTCAAGCGTCTGACGGATTTCCGCCAAGTCCGCTCTGAACTGAGCCGCCGACACCCAGAACGGCTGTCCGTTGGGGTACAGGTAAAACCAGAACTGGTACCGGTCGCGGATTTCCGGAACGATTCTCAGCGTGTTGAACATGTCCAGCCACGTAACCTGTGACGACGCCAAGCCGTGAACCATGATAACGGGAATCTTGTTCGGGTCGTACTTCTGGGTCATGTAAAAGCCCTTGACTGTTCGGCTCGACCCGGGAACAACGTCCATGAGTTTGTCCGGCGTAAGCAGACCGACAGTTCCAACGTCGTCCGTCTGCACTTTATCCATCGACGCCACCAGAGCCGTCGTCCAGTCGCTTTCCAGAGGAACCTTTTTTTCCTGGATTTCGACTGACGACTTTTCTATTGGATCGTAAAATTCGATGGTCAAGTGCGTTTCCGATTCCGAGCCGTCCTGCAGAGAGTCCCCTTCGTTGTCGAAGGCGTCCATGTTCGGACGAATAAGCGCCGTCGCCACCGAAAACTGCCGAAGAGGCGTGTATTTGCTTGCCGGGCTATTTACATCGTACCGGTTGAGAATCATCATCGGCGCTCCCAACCCGTGCTGACGATATCGGTTTACCGTCCCGTTGAGATCAAAGTCCGCCGCAAATTGAATGTCGCTGACGTCCTCCGGCTTCAGGTCGTGGGTTTTGATTTTCATCTCAATATTGAGCGCTTCTTCTCCCCCGTTGAGCACGTACTGCATTTCCGGCTGATACGGCAGCGAGTGCTTTGTCTGCGCCTGGTCGTGAAGCTGATACTGAATCAAATGAAGAATTCTGTCCGTCGACGCGTTGTACAGAATGCACATGTTGCGGAAGTCCGGAGAGTAGGCGTTCCGCGCCGTTTCAAATCGGGCTTCAAACAGAAACCGGTACGTGTACACAAGACACTGCACGTACAGCCGCATCGCCTGGGGATATTTCCGTTCCAGTTCAAGCTTTCGCCCTTCCTTGAAACACAGTTCCGAAACGGCGAAAAGCAGCTGCGATTCCGACGAGGACTGAACGAACGGCTCAATTTCGTCAATAACCTGCTGACGGTGGTTCTTGACTTTTTTCGCCCAGTCGCACGTGCGAAGAACGGTCATGGTTCGATCGCTGATTATATCGTCTGTAATTGATAAATCCCGCGTCGATTCCGCCTGAACCAGCGACGACTGATTCTTCTCCCGAAGCAAAGATTTCGGACCCATACAGCCAACAACCCCGAACGCTGTCAGCGCCAAAAACAGCGCGAGCGTTATCGAAAGTCGGCAGGACGGAAAGCGATATACCATGTTGAATTCCTATATAATATATAGTACCGCGACGCAGTTTAGCAATTTTTGGCAGATAACGCAAGAGGAAAAAAGAGGCAGTAGGCAGTAGAAAATGGAAGGCGGTAATGAAGCGACCAACGGGAGCGAAATTACGCATTCGCCGAAGGCGAACGAAACGTCGGAACAAACATAAACCAATGACAATACCAAGCGATGGAAGGCGGTAACGGAGTTCGCTTTAGCGAACGTAGTTACGCTTCGTTCGAAGGTGGAAAACCCGTATTGCGTTAGCCGGAAACGTCCCCTGGATGGACTCCGCCCTCGGAGTCCTTCTTGACGGCTTGCCGTCAAGGAAACGCGGCAGCCCCCAAAAACCTCGAGAACGTGAAAGTCCCCTCCGTCCCGCTGGATCGCGGCTGTCTCAGCCGCCAAAAAACAATCGACCCCTTGTTTTTTTCTGAATTGGTATTACAATTATAATAGGGTTTTTCAATTCTCCTTTTTGACCATATTCTCATTACAGGATAGTCATTATGAAACACCGTCATTTTATTATGAGAGTTATTTTGTTTCTTTTGTCAAGCGCTGTCGGCGTCTGTTATGGGGCAGAGGATTCTGACGGACAATCAACAGTTCAAAACAACACTCTTTTTAACGCCGTAGATAATGCAATGGAAGACGGGTCTTTAGACGAAGTTAAAAAACTTCTCGACAGCGGCGCGAACGTCAACGCGAAAAACGAAGATGGAGAAACCGCCCTCCATTTAGCTGCCCGATGGAATAATTATGAATTGGTTAAATGTCTGGCT
>CACXSS010000356.1 GCA_902770245.1 uncultured Planctomycetota bacterium
GCTGATAGTCCGGACCGACCATACAGCCAGCTATCGGAGCGACAATTATCGCTCCAAGAACTATCATTTTCAACAGCGCATTGTTATCCATTTTATCTATCTTGCCGTAAATATAGGCAAACTATAAATATATCTGTTTTACCAGTCAATTCATCGGAATAATGGTTTGTTTTACTTTAACGATTTTATGAAGTCTGCGGAATAACAGAAAAACTTCAAAAAAGAATTATAACTGAATAAATAGAATCTTTTTTAAAACGATCTTGATTCAAATGGCGGGTTATGTTATAGTACGCCAGTTAAAAAATCGTTAATCACAACCCCCAGACGGCAAAACGCCGACATGGAGTCGGGTTCTCGCTGTTGGGCAATCAAACTAAAGCGTTTAAGTCGCCATGGAAGGAGACTTCAATTGAGACGAACAGATGTAAAAAAACTCGTATCGAATGTTCCATCGCGTCTGGAGGCTATCAAGACAACCGTCCGAAGCGTAATGCGTGACGACCTGGAAGCTATATGCGTCATTGAAAATCAACGCTTTGAACGTCCTTGGTCTAAAGAAATGTTTCTGTCTCATCTTCGTAAACGGGACTGCGGCATGCTGGCGGCGATTCAGGACGGAATAACGGTCGGTTACCTGGTTTTTGAACGTGGAGAGGATTTCGTCGAAATTAAAAAGATAGCGGTTGACTATTTGCACAGCCGATGCAACGTTGGACGCGCTCTAGTCAAATCGTTAACCCAGCGAATGGAAGGCACGACTTCCAAATTGACTTTAACGGTTCAAGAACGCAATCTCAACGCCCAACTGTTTTTTAAGCATTTAGGCTATCAAGCGGTTGCCATCATCCGAGATTCCAGCGCAGAAGTTGCTGAAGACTCCTACATTATGGAAAATGAATTCCTTTCTTCAGAACCGGAAACTGTCGAACTGGAAGACATACGCCCGTTCCCCATCAAACTGATTGTTAAAAACGCTTCATAGAAAGCCCTGCACCGGGTCGATTAATGGCGCCTTCGTCTTCCCTGCCGAGATTAAACATTACCGACTGTTTTGCAGCGATTTGCCGGGATATGACTCTCAAAGTCCCGGCGTTAAATCATATTGATATGAATCGGGTTGCTGTCGGATTCTGTCAAACGCGCAACAATTCCAAATACGGAATGTACGCCTCGCTGACTCCGCTTCGATTCCCAAATGGGGAACGAACGACTATTCGCCGCGGACGTCAGGTTGTCATCCAAAAAATTCAGGACGCCACCGGCGCCGACGCTCTGTATTTGCTCAATTTCTATCTGCCCCGGTTTTATCTCAACGATTTCCCGGAACGTCTGAGAACAATTACGCACGAGTTATGGCACATTTCTCCCAAATTCAACGGCGACATTCGCCGCCTGCCGGGACGCTGTTACGCTCACAGCGGTTCCCAGAAAAACTTCGACGCCGTCGCCGCCCAACTGGCTCAAGCGTGGCTGGCAACCAACCCCGACCCGCGCCTGTACTCTTTTCTGCAATGCTCTTTCCAGACGCTGATTCAAAACTTTGTAATTACCGGTCAGAAATACGGACGCCCCAAAATTATCACGCTCCCGGACAATAATTAGAAGTGAGGAATTACGCGTCAATTTCCATTCCACATTCCGCATTTCGAATTCCGCATTTCACTCCCCCTCTCCCCTTTTAATTAATATAGAATCTGGTATAATATTACGAGTTTTTATAACCCCTGCCTTTAGGGATAAGAGGCGTTAAGAGAAAGAGCTTTATGCAGTTTAACCGTTTCTCGCGATTTGCTTCTGATTCCCAGTCCATTTTTCAAAATCAATTAGATTTTAGCGGCGGCTCGCAAGGCGATTCGCGCCCATAAAAACGGCAATCAGGTCGTTATGGTCGTCAGCGCCATGGGACAAAATACGGACATTCTCATTGATTTGGCTAAACAGATTACCGACGAACCGCCCGCTCGAGAAATGGACATGCTTCTGTCCACCGGAGAACAGGTTTCTGTCGCGTTGATGGCTATGGCGATTGATACGCTGGGATACAAAGCGGTCAGCATGACCGGCGCTCAAATCGGCATCAAAACCGACAACACGCACGGAAAAGCCAGAATTCAGAAAATCGACGCCAAACGTCTGCACGAAGCTCTTGACGCTGGGTACATCGTTATCGCCGCCGGATTCCAGGGCGTAGACGACGAAAACAACATTACAACGCTCGGACGCGGAGGTTCCGATACAACCGCAGTCGCGCTGGCTGCCGTTTTGAACGCTGACGCGTGCGAAATTTACACCGACGTTGACGGCGTCTACACGACCGATCCCCGCATGGTTCCAGACGCTCGCCGCGTTAAGAGAATCAGCTACGACGAAATGCTTGAACTGGCGTCTGCCGGCGCTGGCATCATGCACAACCGCGCCATCGAATTCGCCCGCAATTACGACGTTCCCGTCCACGTTCGCGCGTCCTATTCAGACGAACCCGGCACGCTCATCATTGCGGAATCGGAAACGCTGGAACGTCCGGTTTGCGGCTGCGCCTGCGTTAAGAACGAAGCGCGCGTTACCGTTCGCGGCATTCCAGACAAACCCGGCGCCGCCAACATGCTCTTCAAGGCGATTTCCGATCAGAAAATCGCTGTCGACATGATCGTTCAGAGCAAAGGCAACGACGGCATGGCGGATATTTCCTTTACCGTTCCGCGGGAAGAATGCGCCGCTGCGTTGCGCGCCGTCCACAAGATTAAAGATCAGCTGGGATTTGATTCCTGCACTCACGATGACGAAGTTTCCATGGTTTCCATCGTCGGAAAAGGCATGGTCGATCAGCCCGGCGTCGCTCAAAAGATGTTCCAGACCCTCGGCGACAAAGGCATCAACATTCTGATGATTTCCACAAGCGAAATCAAGATTTCCGTCCTCTGCCCGCAGGACAAGGCGATTGAAGCTCTGCGCGCCATTCACGACGCCTTTGAGCTGGACAAAGAACCGGATCTGATGGATATTCCAGAAAAACAGGCTGGTAAACAGGAAGTTGACAAGGTTTCCATGATCAACCGACTTCACGGCATGGAGGATTTGTTCATCGATAAAATCGAACTGGACGACATTCAGGGCCGAATTACGATTGAAAACGTTCCCGACCGCGCCGGGCTGTCCTGCCAGTTGTTCAAGCAGCTTGCAGACGCGGGCGTCAATATCGACATGATCGTTCAAAGCCAGGGTAAAGACGACATGGCGAAGATTTCCTTCACCATGCCGCAGGTTCAGTATAACCTCTGCATGAACATTTGCAAAAACCTGCCCGGCGATTTGGCTCAAGCGTCCATTGCCAACTCCTGCCCGCAGGTTGCCAAACTGACCGTTTTCGGAACCGGCTTGAAGAGTCACACCAACGTTGCCGTCCGCGTTTTGCAGTGTCTTGCCGAAGCGGGCATTAACGTCGGAATGATTAACACGTCTGAAGCCACGTTCAACGTTACCGTTCCCGCTGAATTCGGCGAAAAAGCTCTCAAACTGATTAATCAGGAATTCGCATCGGAAATCTGTTAAACACAGTTAATCAAAGCAGAATAAAACGTCGAGCCGGGAGATTTACGTTTCCCGGCTCTTTTTTTATCAAAACCGCACTGTAAACGGGTCGTCTGAACGGCGCGAGCGTTTGTAACGCGGCGACGATGAATAATCCTGGGGATCAACGCAGTCTTCCCAATGACGGACGATTTCCGGACGTTTTTCCCCGTGCCGCCAGACGATTCCAATAACGTCAAAACGGTATTCTTTCAGCCCCAAAAGATTCATATACATTTTTCTGAAGCTTTCCGCCGCCTGAACGATTCTGCGCTGTTTCTCTGTGTTGACGTTTCGTTCCGGCGGGTTGATATCTTCATCTGACCGGGTTTTCACCTCGACAAAAACGAGAATGTCGCCGTCCTGAGCGACAATGTCGAGTTCATACTGACCGTTTTTCCAGTTCTTCCGGACAATCTCGCATCCCTTCGTTTGAAGGTATCGCGCTGCGAATTGTTCTCCGCGCTTGCCCAACGGCTGAGATAAATCGTAAACGTCCAGCGCTTCCAGACGTTTAAAGTACCAGATTCGCCAGCGTTTTATCCAGTTCGACAGGAAAGAAATACGCATCGTTTAGCTCCTTATCTCTTGGATTGTACGGATTATTGATTCAATTGCAATAGGGGGGGAAACGATTTCGGGCACATCAAAATTTTATGACGAAGATAAACAAGATGAGAAGATGAACCGCGTCTCGAAGAGACGCCATTTCTATAACCGTCGACTTTAGTCTACGGACAG
>CACXSS010000357.1 GCA_902770245.1 uncultured Planctomycetota bacterium
AAAGTCGAAAACGCCGCCAAATAACCCGACCGACCCCCTCGCTCATTCCAAACCGCGACTGCTGGATTTGTTCTTATGAACATTTCCAGCAGTCATGTATTTTAAATTGGAACCCAATTCCTGCCCATTTCATATTTGAGATTATCAACTTCTGAACAAATGGGTAAATTTCATTCTGTTTTCGAGACTATTCGCTATATCCAAGCGGGTAATCTGCATTGGGGATCGCCCAGGGGTTTGACAGAGTCGGCTTGTTTGTTGCAGGAGCGGAGTTTTGCGTCTTGTTGGACGGCAAAGCGTTTATCTCAGGCGGCGTTACGCTCAAAGCCAGCCCGACGGCTTTCTCCGCAGGAGCCGGTTCTGACGGTTGTTCACTTGCGGATGCGGTCTTAACTTGCTTTTCTGGCGCCGGAGGCAGAGAGTTCATTTCCCTGGCGGGAACGACAACTGATGGAGCAGGAACGGGAGGAGGGGGAAACGTTTCATCCTGATCCGTTTTCGTCTCTGAATGAGATTCTTTCTCTGTTTCTGTCTTTATTTCAGATTTTGACTCCTCGTCTTTTTGAACATTCAATTCCCTGACCGGCTTTTTCTCTGCCGACTCTGCCGAACGGTTCGGCTTGTCGCTGGGAGCGTCCTGAGCTTCCGGCGAAGGTTGAGCGGCTTTTAACGTTTCTTTTGGAGAATCCGCAGCGGCGTTTTTTGACATTTCTTCCGGAGTCGCGTTGTTAATCAGACGAATTTGAATTTTCTCGTCTGCCGGCAGGTCGATACGGAATACAATCTGCTTTTTTCCCGACGTTCCCTCGCCGTCGTTGAGTTTGATCGGAAGCGTCTTTTGAGTTTGGGACGTCGAATGAGTCGTCTCTTTTTGCGACGCCGACCCGAGATGTCGACGTTCTAGTTCCGTTTTGATTTTATCGCAGCCAGACTCAACGACAGTCAATACGCTCAATACAACGATAACAATTATTCTCTGCATTGTTAATTCTCCTGTAATAAAAGGAATAGCAATATCAACTACAGAAGAATTATAGAGTCCCAAGACAAGGGCGCAAAGGAATTTTATCGTTTTGCGCTCTTTTTTCGTTGAGTCAGAGCGTGATAGAACAGGATGCCGGCGGTAACGGAGACGTTGAGGCTGTCGGCGATTCCGTTCATTGGCAGAAAAATCGGCTGGACGTTCGCGCCGCGCCAAGCGTCGGTCAGACCGTCCGCTTCCGAGCCGACGACGATCGCGCACGGCTGGCGGTAGTCGGCGGTGGAGTATTCGATCGCGCCGTCGACGATCGCAGCGAAAATGACGATTCCCTTTTTCGTCAGCCAGTCGACCGCGGCTTGAGACGTCGTTTCCACAACGGGAACGGAAAAAACCGTGCCCAGCGAAGCTCGAACGGCGTTGGGGTTGTACAGATCCGTTTTGCAGTCCGCTAAAATCAAAGCGTCCAGCCCCGCCCCGTCTGCGCTCCTGAGCAGCGCGCCAACGTTGCCCGGCTTTTCCACCCCTTCTGCTACGCCTATTATCGGGCTGGAAGACAGTTTAAGCGAATCCAGCGTTCTGACCGGTCGTTTGGCGACGGCGACCGCCCCCTCGTCCCGAGACCCGTAGGAGAGCTTGGTCAGAACCGCTTCGGAAACGTCTGACATCTCCGCGCCGGAGGAAAACATCTTTTCGGTAAACTCTTTGCCGCATCCGTCCGGATTATAAAATATTCTGGCAATTTCAATTCCTGACTCTATAGCGCGCTGAATCTCCCGCCGTCCGTCAATTAAAAACAGACCGTCTTCCCGACGCTTTTTCCCGTCGCGAAGTTTAACGGCTTGTTTAACGTGAGGATTCGTAAGGCTGGTTATCATGATGTAATGAACAATTAGCAATGAGCAATTATTTAATCGCTTTGCGCCAATTGCTAATTGACAATTGCTAATTGATAATTGGTTAAAAGCTACTCTATTACCGTCGTCGGCGTTTGATAGTAATTGTCAGGATAATCCTGAATAGATGAATTGTTCTGCTGCGACGGCGGGGGGTACGACCCCGGTTCTGCGCCGATATAAGGATCGTATTCCGGAGGCTGAGCCGGATTGGCGGTATACGGCCCTCCAGCGGAATAATCAACCGGGGGAATGGCTGACGATCCATAGGCTCCCGGCGGCGCCGATGAACTGACAGGCGGCTGAAAATTCTTCAGTTCCAAACCACGCGATATAATATCGTTTTCACTTTCCTCCTGACTGGGACGGAGCCTGAAGTTGAGACATCGCTGATCGTGAATTTCCCTTCCAGCAAAGTTATCCGAAAAAAAGTCCAAAGGAGGAATTTGATACCATGGAGCCTTTATATTTCGCAGTTCGTTGACCGTCTCATACCCTTCTTTTTCCAAACGGAATTTACGCGTTCCGTAATACGTGAAATCATGAGAAACAGGCGTCTTTCCGATCTCGTGATTATCAATGTAAACCATCGCGTCCGGCGGATCAGAGGTAATCGTCATTCGTCTGTGCACACAACCGCCCGCTGGCAAAATGGATAATGTCAGTAACATAAAACAAACAACAGGACTTTTTTTTATG
>CACXSS010000358.1 GCA_902770245.1 uncultured Planctomycetota bacterium
GCTGCGTCGAGTTCTTCGTCGGTAGCGTCTGGAGAGACGAACGTGAACTCGATTCCCATTCGCTTCATCGTAACGGCAAACAGGTTGAACGTTCCCCCGTAAATGGCGGCGGAAGAAACGACGTGGTCGCCGGCGGAGCAGAGATTGAAAATGGCGAAGAAGTTCGCCGCCTGACCGGAGCTGGTCAGCAAAGCCGCCGTACCGCCTTCCAGTTCGCAAATCTTGCCCGCGACGAAGTCGTTTGTCGGGTTCTGAAGACGGGTGTAAAAATAGCCGCTGGCTTTCAAGTCGAACAGCAAGCCCATGTCTTCGCTGGTGTCGTACTTGAACGTAGTGGACTGAATAATCGGAATCTGGCGAGGTTCGCCGTTTTTAGGCGTATACCCTCCCTGAACGCAACGGGTTGCAATTTCGGACACGATAAAAAATCACCTCCAATTGAAAGTTGGATTAATTATACAAAATACGATATTATACAGTTTACTCAAAATACGAACTATGAAAAGGGGGGAGCCTGATTAGTTAGGAGTTAGGGGTGAGGAGTGAGGAGTTGACGCTTCGCGATCATCGTTGGTTAATCGCGGGTCAGTCCGCACACGGGTTTAACGGATTAAACGGATTTTCGCCGATTGGTTAATGGATGTTCGAAGGGGGAAATTCTGCATTGCGTAAGTCAGAAACGTCCTCTGGATGGCGCCTGTCTCGGGCGCCTTTCTATCCCGCTGAAAACGTATTTCGCAGCCGAATACCATACCGGGTCGCGGACGAAGTCCGCCTTGTTTTATAGCCGCAAAGAACGCAAAGAACACAAAGAACTCTTTAAAACTTCGCGTACATCCTCCGCGCCTCCGCGGCTCCGCGTGAGGATTTCCGGGAGCTTACGCAACCCGGCTCGCCATCGTTCGGTTCGCCTGACGGCGAACTGCGTAATTCCGCTCCCGCTGGTCGCTCCATTACCGCCTTCCATTAACTTACGAACTCCGCGGCGTGAGATTTTTCCGGGGACTTCGAAAAACTCCTCACTCCTCACTCCTAATTCCTAACTCTAACCCCTCTTTCTTTCTCCAAAAAACTTTTTTCTCCCCGGGGGCTTGTTTTTTAAAAAACTTTGTTTTATAATTGCTCTTACGTAAAATAAACAATTCATTTTATAATTTTTTCAACACTTTGAAAGGAGTTATCAATGACTCGACGTTTAACCGTCTTCCTTTTGGCGCTATTCGTTGTTGGCGCCGCCAGCGTTCACGCGTGGGAAATTCAGGACAACCCGATTGTCAGCCGCTGGGCGAAAGAAGTCAGCCCGGACAACGCCCTGCCGGAGTACCCGCGTCCGCAGTTTGAAAGAAAGGACTGGAAGTCCCTCAACGGTCTGTGGGACTACGCTATTATCGACAAAGACGCCTCGGCAGAAACGTTTGCCTCCGAGGGCGAAATCCTCGTTCCGTATCCGATTGAATCGGCTCTGTCCGGCGTGAAAAAGTTCGTCGGCGAAAACAAACAGCTGGTCTACAACCGCAAGTTCACGGTTCCGGCGGACTGGGCTGGCAAACGAATCATTCTCAACTTTGAAGCCTGTGACTGGAAAACCCAGGTTTTTGTCAACGGCAAACTCGTCGGGAAGCATACCGGCGGATTCACGCCTTTCAGCTTTGACATCACCGACGTTCTGGTCGAAGGCGAGCAGGAACTTCGCGTTGTCGTTTACGACCCGACCGACGCCAACTGGCAGCCGCGCGGCAAGCAGGTTCGCCGACCGGGCGGAATCATGTACACCGCTGTAACAGGTTTGTGGGGATCCGTCTGGATGGAGCCGGTTGCTCCGCAGGGACAGATTCTTTCCGCTGCCGGATACGCTGCGAAACTGGAAGACGGCAAACTGGTTCCCGCTCTGGACGGCTCGTTTGTTATCAAGGGAACGGCGTTTGTTGCTGACCCGTCAATCGAAAATACCGCGGCTGAAGTTGCCATTTACGACGCGGAAGGCAAAGTCGTCTTCGCCGCGTTCTCCAGAATCGTTGACGGCAAGTTCACCTTTACCGGCAAAATCGAAGACCCCAAATTCTGGGCGCCCGGCTCTCCGTATCTGTACGACGTCGTTTACAAGCTCGCCATTGACGCCAAACAAATCGACAAGGTCGACAGCTACATCGGCTTGAGAACGTCTACCATCGGCAAAGACAAAGACGACTATCTGCGTCTGCTTGTCAACGGCAAGTTCATCTTCCAGTACGGACCGTTGGATCAGGGCTGGTGGCCGGACGGACTGTACACGGCTCCGACGGACGAAGCTCTCAAATATGACCTTATCGCGACCCAAAAGATGGGCTTTAATATGCTCCGCAAGCACGTCAAGGTCGAATCCCGCCGATTCTACTATCACTGCGACAAGATGGGCATGCTCGTCTGGCAGGACATGCCCTCCGGCGACCGCGGCATCGGGGGAGATCAGCCCGACATTACCCGCGATCCGGAATCCGCTCAGAACTACTATAACGAATGGACGGAAATCATGACCGAGCTTCAGAACTCGCCTTCAATCGTCATGTGGGTTCCGTTCAACGAAGGCTGGGGACAGTTCGACACGCCAGCGGTCGTCAAGTACACGAAGGACTTCGACCCGACCCGAGTCGTCAACTGCGCCAGCGGCTGGACGTTCCGCAACTGCGGCGACGTTCACGACATGCACTCTTATCCCGGTCCGAACCGTCCCGCCAACAGCGACGAATTTGCTATCGTTTTGGGCGAATTCGGCGGTCTGGGACTGCCTGTTAAAGGACATTTCTGGAAAACCGACGGCAACTGGGGATACGTCAACATGGGCGACAGCGCCGCTCTGCTGGAACGTTACACCGGATTGATGAAGCGTCTTCGCGTTC
This sequence comes from uncultured Planctomycetota bacterium, assembly GCA_902770245.1. GTDB lineage: Bacteria > Planctomycetota > Planctomycetia > Pirellulales > Thermoguttaceae > RUG11551. The sequence continues at coordinate 2,877 of CACXSS010000358.1, forward strand.
TGATTGACGAAGGGCTTTCCGCCGGCGTTTATACGCAGACGACCGACGTCGAAACGGAATCCAACGGTCTGATGACCTACGACCGCGACGTCAACAAGATGGGCGAAGAAAACGTCGCCAAAGCGAACTCAATTCTCTTCCGCCCTGCCCCGGTTCTCAAGCGCGTTCTTTTCGACGACGCCCGCAAGGGAGAAAACGTTTGGAAGTTCACCACCGAACAGCCGGCGGACAACTGGATGGACGCAAACTTTGACGATTCCAGCTGGGAAGAAGGCAAAGCCGGATTCGGCAGAGAAGACCAGTACAATGTTCCGAAAACGGAATGGAAGACGCCGGAAATCTGGCTTCGAAAGACGTTTGAATTCGACGGGAATCTGGAAGGGTTCCTCGCTGCGACGCTCTTCCATGACGAAGACTGCGACGTCTATATCAACGGCGTCAAAGCGTTCAGCCTCAACGGATACGTAACAGCCTACTTCAATCAAGAGGTTTCTCCCGAAGCCTGCAAGGCGCTTAAGAAGGGGCAGAACGTCATTGCCGTCCACGTCAAGCAGACCGGCGGCGGACAGTTCATCGACCTCGGCTTGGTTGAGATGGTTGAAGGGAAGAATTAGTAATTAGT
>CACXSS010000359.1 GCA_902770245.1 uncultured Planctomycetota bacterium
CATTTGAAAGACCAGCTCGATGCCGGCGACGATACGCTGCTCAAACGGTTGGGCTGGACAAAAGAGCAGGCGTTGGAGTTTATTCGTCGATGGGAAAAGATGTTCGCCGACGCGAAGAAGAATCCAAAGGCGAAAGACGAGTTAGCGCAAACGCTCAAGAGTTTGGGGCTGCGTCCTGCCGGGTATCGGGCGACAACCGCCAGAAACGCCGATTTGCAGTCGCCGGGCGCGGTTCGCGACGCCGGAAGAACGGCGGTTCCGCCGCAGTGGTCGGAAGCCTTTGAAGCCTTTACCTCCGGACTGGGAGAAGAACAATGACAGACAAACCCTCTGTAGACAAATCCCCGGAAAACGTGGCTGGCATGTTTGCCGACATCGCCCCGCGATACGATTTTATGAACCGGTTCCTGTCCGGGTTCGTTGACGTCTACTGGCGCAAGTACACTGCAAAGCGCGTCCCGATCCCGCAAGGGGGAACCTATCTGGACGTCTGCACCGGCACGGCGGATTTGCTTATCGAGTACTATCGCCGTTACAAAGACAAACCGTCGGCGTACGTGGGCTGTGACTTCTGCCAGCCGATGCTCGACATTGGCGAAAAGAAGATTCAAAAGAAAATCCCGCAACCAGCAGTCCCGGTTACGCTCCAGTTTGGAGACGCCTGCGCTCTGCCCTTTGAAGACAATTCGTTTGATACGATAACCGTCGCGTTTGGACTTCGCAATACGACGGACATGACAAAGGCGATTGAGGAAATGCACCGCGTCTGCAAGCCCGGCGGAACGATGGGAATTTTGGAGTTCTCCATGCCGACGGGGTTCTTCTTCAAGCGCTTGTACCTGTTTTATTTCCGTTACATCCTGCCGATACTGGGCAAGATCCTGGCGCGCAACCGGTACAAAGCCTACAACTACTTGCCGCAAAGCGTCGAGACGTTCCCGTACGGTCAGGAACTGGCAGACGCGCTGGCTCAATGCGGCTGGCAAAACGTTACCTTCGCCCCCCTGACATTCGGAATCGCAACGCTATACATCGGGAAGAAGGAACAGAACTGACAATTCTAAAATTCAAGTCGCCCCCTCTTTTGAGTGTGTTTAATCTTGGGTTGCAAAAATAGAAAAGATTGGCGGAACGGTGTTGTTGAGTGGAACGCAAACGACCTACTGGAGTGCGGTTTGGGAGCGATGCCTTGCCCCAAGGATTTAACGCCCATGCTCGATTTCCTTAATTAAAAAGTTTATAAGCTCTGTATTCTTTTTAGAGAGAGCGGGCGCTCTATGCTCAAAAGAATTTTGTTTGCTTTTAAGAAACGACATGTACACCGCTTGCTGGGGCGTTGGCAGACTTTTCAGCCATTGAGCCAATTCTTGTTTTGCGAGGTCGGATTTTACACCCGATTTTGCGCAGTAATATTCCAGCTGCAGCCGAACCAGCCGAACCTCGTCGCGCATCGTGGACGGCGTCAAAGACGCTTCCAGTTTCCGCCAGCCGTCAAGAGTTGTGGGGTTATTGGGATCGCAAGGTTTTCGATTGCCCAGCCGTACAAACAGCCACGGATCGTAACTAAACCAGCCAATCTTAATTCTGCTTGCCCAGCTTGCCCGCAAGTCCGTCTCATGCGGATCTTTACGATTCCCAGCAACTTTAGGAAAAGTTTTTTCCGGCGTATTGTTATACCATTTATCCAACAGCGCCATTTCTGACGCTGGGCGCGGTTTAACAAGAATTTCGACGTCTGTTATTACAATAATTCCCTCTCCTTTATGCTGTATATAATCGAATCCTGTTGTAATGCGCAGAGGAATGCGGACTCCTGTTGGTGGAATGCTTTTTTCCAGTTCTTTCCAATACGGTTTTTCTTTATCTTCCAAGGGGGGAAATTCAATAAAATAACGGTTTTGAAGCCATTTCTCGCCCGGCGCCAAATCTCGATAGAACGTACGAAGCTTTTTACGAGCTGTCGTTTGATATTCCGGCAGCCAATCGTATGCTTCTATGTTTTCTGGGATAGAAATCAGTTTACAATAATTTATGGCAATGTGATTTCTGCTTTCATCCTGAATTGATTTTAAAGTTTCGCTGGAAACATTCTCATCTGCTGTAACAACGTATACCGTATCGCCGTAATAGATTTCTTTTGGATAGATTTCTACGTAATGACGAATTGGATACGGAACGTTTCCCGTATTGACAAACGGCTCCAACTCGCGAGTTTCAGGGTTTATAACTTTGCATTCTGGATTGACCCCTGGAGTATAGACATAAGCCGCCGTAGCGCCGGGCGTGGGTACGTAATCAACCTTTTGCTCTACCTTTTGTTTGCTTCCGCAACCAATTACGGTTATAATAGAAATGATATATGTAATTATAAATAATCGATTCATTAATATAACTCCTTCTACTATTGAGGTTTAGACTGTGATTGAATGGTTTTAATTTGGGATCTCTAACAACTGTACTTTCCCCGATTTTTATTAAACAATAAAAATCAATAAATTGTAAAGTGAGTCCCTTTTGTTATACGATAATTATAGTTGTAACATTAAACAA
>CACXSS010000360.1 GCA_902770245.1 uncultured Planctomycetota bacterium
CATCGCCTGTCTTGAGTGCTTCGCCATGTCTGATCTTCAGACTTGAGCCGAACGGGATCTGGTACGTCTTGGCCTCACCGGTCTCATCGTTGGTGATCGTCACTTCGCGTTTTTTCTTCGCATCGTCGCCTACAACAGTCACTGTGCCGCCGAACTCAGCGATAATCGCAAGACCCTTCGGCTTTCTGGCTTCGAAAAGCTCCTCGACACGGGGAAGACCCTGTGTGATATCGTTTCCGGCCACGCCGCCTGTATGGAATGTACGCATCGTCAGCTGTGTACCGGGCTCACCGATCGACTGCGCCGCGATGATTCCGACTGCCTCGCCGACCTGCACCGGCTCGCCGGTCGCCATATTGGCGCCATAGCACTTCGCGCAGATACCTGTCTCGGATTCGCAGGTCAGGATCGTACGGACCTTGACTGCCTTGATCGGGAACTCACCGTCGCGGTTGCCGACACCCTTTGCGAGGATCTCTTTCGCGCGGGCCGGTGTGATCATATGATCTGCCTCGACCAATACATTGCCCTTCTGATCATAGACGGCCTCAGCCGCCAGACGTCCATTTACATATTGCCGCAGGACATGGCCGTCCCAACTGACCGCCACATGCTGCCAGACATTCTGGACAAGTGCTCTGCTCGTGCCTACATGAAAGGCATTTACAGGAGATGGACGGCCTAGTTCCAACGATGTGTTCAAGCCTGGATAATTCGTCGTGACGCGCCATCCGTCCCAATAGCCGATGCCGATGGAAAGAATCGTGCCGTTCGTCGAAGCCGCATTGCCGCGATGGACGCCGACGCCTGGGCGTCGGCTAGAAGTGTGAATCCTGTATTACCCTCAAGTGTTTGGCAGTTAGGAGTTAGGAGTGAGGAGTGAGGAGTTGGCGCAAGCGCTCCTCTATCTCGCAACTCGCTACTCGCTATTCCCTATTCCCTACTTCCTATTCCCTACTGCCTACTGCCTCTTGCCTACTGCCTTAAAAACCATGTCCCACGAATTCAACATCGACTGGACTCGTCAGCAGCGCTGCGGGTTCCCTGAAGTTATTTACGGAGAAAGCAAGTCCGCTGACCAGATAATCGCGATCGTTTCGGAAATGAGCGCTCGCGGCGTTGACGTATTCGCTACGCGCATTAGCGCAGAAAAAGCGGCGGCGCTTGCCGAACGGTTCCCGGACGGCGCGTACAATCCCGTTGGCAGAACGTTTCGGCTCGTTCCAGACGGGGTTCAAAAAGAGCTGTCGGGAAAAGTCGCCATTGTAACAGCGGGAACAAGCGATCTGCCTGTTGCGGAAGAGGCGAAAGAAACAGTTCTCTGGTTTGGGTGCGAAGCGGATCTGATTAACGACGTCGGCGTTGCCGGACCGGCGCGGCTGATGGAAAAGCTCCCGAGAATCCAGTCGGCGGACGCGGTTATTGTTATCGCCGGCATGGAAGGGGCGCTGCCGAGCGTCGTCGGCGGATACGTTTCCGTCCCGGTAATCGCCGTCCCGACCAGCGTCGGCTACGGGGCGAACTTCGGCGGTCTTTCCGCCCTGCTGGGCATGCTCAACTCCTGCGCGTCCAACGTCGCCGTCGTCAATATCGACGCCGGATTCAAAGCCGGCTGCGTTGCAGGACTCATAGCGCGACGAGCTAAACCCGCCGAAGAATTTTAAGCCGCAAAGAACGCAAAGGACGCAAAGGAGTAGAAGGCCGCCGCTTGCGTCGGGGAATGCGGCGGCTTGACGCCGCCTTGTCCAATGCCCCGGAGAAAATCTCTGTTCAATCCGGATCGCGGCAGTCCCATGCCGCCAAAGAAACCTCACGCGAAGTTCGCAAAGTTCGCGAAGTATTTTTAACCACAAAGAATATGATTCCCCCCAAATCTACTGTCAGCCTTTTCGTTTGCTTAATATTCTTGTTCGCCTGCTTATGTTACGGACAGGATGATCTGGTTAATTCCCGTCTGACAAATACGCCAGCAAAATTTTTTTCAAGCAGGGTCGTCAATCGTTTTGAAGAGATGTTCAAAACAGGAGATATTGATCTGAAATATTATAATAACATAACCGTTAAACGCAACATTTTTCATTATGCTGCGCTGACAGGCTCTCTTGATCGGGTTAAAATTCTTCTTAAAAAAGGCGCGGACGTTAATCTGGCAGACAAATGCGACATTACGCCTTTGCACTATGCCGCATTAAGCGGTAATCTTGAACTGGTTCAATATCTTGTCGAACAAGGCGCTGACGTCAACGCAACGGACAATGAAAAGAAAACCGTCTTGCATTACGCTGCGCAAAGCGGAAATCTGGAACTGGTAAAATGGCTCGTCGAACAGGGATTGGACCTTAACGCAAAAGACTATGACAAAAATACCGTCTTGCACTACGCTGCACAAAGTGGAAATCTTGAACTGGTTCAATGGCTTGTCGAGCAGGGATTGGACATTAACGCAAAAGACGATGAAAACAATACCGTCTTGCATTACGCTGCACAAAGCGGAAATCTGGAACTGGTAAAATGGCTCGTCGAACAGGGATTGGACATTAACGCAAAAG
>CACXSS010000361.1 GCA_902770245.1 uncultured Planctomycetota bacterium
CGAGCATCGTTCCGCCCAAAAGCATATTGAGGATAAGCAGAGACGTCCAGCCGGGAACTGTAGCGTCAAAAATAAAATGGTCAATCAGCGCCCAAACGCCGTAGGGAACGACCAGCGCGGTAACGAAAAAGCCGAGGTACATAATCCATCGCAGCGGTCGAGTGGAGAAACTGACCATGCCGTCTACTGCCAGAGCAATCATCTTTTTGAACGTCATCGACGGAACGCCAGCCTGACGGGCGTTGACGGTGCAGGGAATGGACGTCTGCTTGAACCCGAGCCATCGAATCAAAGCGCGGAAGAAGGGCGTCTGTTCCGGCAGTCGACAGAGAATGTCGACTACGACCCGATCCATGAGCCGGAAGTCGCACGCGCCGGGAATGATCGGGACTTCCGAAATTGCGTTCATGACTTTATAGAACGCGGCGGAGGTAATCTTTTTCAACTGCGAGGCGTTGTTCCCATACCCGGTGCGAACGGTGTTGACGACGTGATAGCCTTCTTTCCATTTTTCGACCATGACGGGGATCAGCTCCGGCGGATGCTGCAAGTCGGCGTCCATAACGACGATGGCTTTTCCTGACGACGCTCTCAGCCCGGCGGCGATAGCAATCTGGAACCCGTAATTTCGAGAGAACACAACGGCTTTGCAGCGCGGGTCTTTTTCGTGAAGCTGGCGCATGAGTTCAGCGGAATTGTCTGTACTGCCGTCGTTGACGAAAATGATTTCCCATGAATCCGTAATCTGATTAAGCGTTTGTGAAACTTCTGAATAGAATCGTTGAATATTGCCTTCCTCGTTATGAGCGGGCGTAATAACTGATATTAACGGCGAATCGTTTGACGACATTCGCCCGTCATCAAATCGAATTGGAAGAATTTTGTCGGCATCTAAACCGATGGTTTGAGTGAAATCTGACATCCGTGTCTCCTGATAGTGATATTTTGTTGCAAATCAACCATGCAACTATCCGAATTTTACTCTCTTTCCAACTTTTATACAACCCCAAATTCCAACTTTTCCCGATTTAATATTAATATGTGAAGAAAAAGAGGTATTTTTTGCCCTTTTGCTCTTGAAAGAAATCCAATTTGCGTCATAATAGAATAGTGAGAAGCGGTCGACGAAATTCATGAGCAATTCATCGGGGTCGATTGGAAAGCATTTGTTGTTTCTGGACTGATTATTAAGGTCTCAGGTTCGCTTTTAATATCTTCTCTTAACAATCAATTCCAACAAAGACAAATGAAACGTTATATATTAGTAATCCTGATTATTGCTTTGGGGCTTGGCGCCATTGTTTGGGCGCAGACGTCAAATGTATCCAAAGAAAGAAAACAGTACGACAATCTTCTGGAACAGTGGAAGCCGATGGTGGCGGAATTGGCTCGGCTCCGGTATCAGTATTTTGACGTCAAACGGAAGCCTGGCGAGGACGAAATTTTTGTCGTCGAGCAGACGCCGGAACGCCAAAAGCTGAAAAAAATCTTTGACGAAAAGTTCAAAACCGCAGAAGTAAAGTACAATCAGCTTATCGACGCTGCGGTTCTGGCGTACGCCAAAGACCCGGAAAACAATCGCGACATTGAGCAGTTTCTCTTTTACACGCTCCGGTATTTTATGGAACGGGACATGTACGAAGACGTCCTGAAAATGAGCGACGTTTTACTCAACAGCAACGTTAACAATCCGTACGTAATCCGCGTTGCTGCGTTTGCCGCTCTGTTTTCTCAGCAGTACGACATCGCCAAGTCGTTTTTGGAAAAAATCCAAAAGCTGGGCATTTTGGACGAGTTCCGCCTCGGAGAAAGCGATTTCCGTTATCTGCCGGTTTTTGAGCTGCTCTGGGAACAGGAAAAGGCGTTCCGGGAAAAAGAAGAACGGGCAGATTTGCCCAGCGTCGTTTTGTACACGACCAAAGGGGAAATTGAGATCCTCCTTTATGAAGATCAGGCTCCCAACACGGTCGCCAACTTTATCTGGCTTGTTGAAAAAGGGTTCTATAAAAACATTGACTTTGACGCTGTTATTACCCAGGCGATAGCGCACGTCAGCGGGACAGAGCAGTTTAAGCGCGTTGACAACCTCACCTTGCAGCCGCTGGTCAGAGGGAACGGGACGCCGGGCTATTGCATTCCAGACGAATTTCGACCTTTTGACTTCGAGAAAAAAAAGTTTCCTGACGATTCCCGATTCTTCTGGCGGGGCACGGTCGCGATGGATTTGATGCGCGATCAGCCCAACACGGGCGGGTGCAAATTCTTTATATTGTACAAGCCGGATATCAACTGCGTCAATAAAAACACGGTTTTCGGTCGGGTTGTTCGCGGCATGGACGTCGTTTGCCGTCTGCAAAGAAGAAATCCGTCTTCGGTAATTTCTCTTTCATAGGATTCCTTTCTGCTTTATGGATTTTTAAGGCGCTTGCGAAACCCTGTGCGAAATGGAATTGTGTGAACAATTCAAACAATCTGCACAAGCCTTAGAACTTCTTCATGAACGAAAGATGTGGAATGAGCAAAAACCGTACTGT
>CACXSS010000362.1 GCA_902770245.1 uncultured Planctomycetota bacterium
ATCTTTATAAGAAACCTTCCCGTTACCAATTTTCCCTCCCCCCGGTTGTAGTTTTCATAATTCTTTGTTATAATTATCATATATAACAAATTATTCTTTTGGAGATATATTCCCATGTCAGATAAAAACCTTCCTCCAACCAGCCGTTCTTCTTTCGAGTGGGACGGGACAAAAATCAAAAAATTCATCGGAAAAGAAACGGAAGTTGTGATTCCAGAAGGTACGACGGAGATTGGATGGTATGCGTTCGAGGGTTGCAGCTCCTTAAAGTCAGTTGTAATTCCCTTTAGTGTGACAGTAATTGGCAATTCAGCGTTCAAGGACTGTACTTCCTTAACGTCTGTGTTAATTCCAGAAGGTGTGCAAAGAATTAGATATCATGCATTTTCAAACTGTAAGAATTTATCGTCTGTGAAGATTTCTGGAAGCGTAAAGATTGTATATGAAGCGTTTAGAGGCTGTCCTGTTCCGTGGTTTTCAATGGTGTGGCGCCATAAGTTTTGGGATTGGTGTAAGTCTTCGCATTGCTGGGTGTTTGGGGAGTAGTTAGTATTATCGGCTAACACATAACTGGTATTGAGGAAAAGCTATGGATTAGCGACGCTGGAAGCATCGCCTTATACATTATAATCCTTTCGTCCTTTTCATTCCTTTTAGAGTTTTTCGTGTTTGTAAATTTCTTCGGCGGACTGCCGTCCGCGATCCAGCGGGGCGGAGGGGGGTGTTCTGCGAAAAAGGATTTTCTTGTTCTGGCAAGGTAGCCCGAGGACGGGCTACATCCAGAGGAGGTTTTCGGCTACGTCAATTTGGTATGCACGATTCGAACAAAGCGTAACTACGCTCATTTCACTCGCTTCATTACCGTCTTTCATTTCTTTGCGTCCTTTGCGTTCTTTGCGGCTAAAAAAACTTCGGCGGACTTCGTCCGCGACCCGGAATAGTTTTCGGCTACGTCAAAGTCTTTGAGCGGAGCATTGGACAAGGCGGCGTCAAGCCGCCGCATTCCCCGCGCAAGCGCTACTCTCGTCTTAATTGCAAAAAGACAACAAATTTTTCGCAATAGTGCATTGCAATCTGTTTTACGTCTTGGTATAATCGAAAAATAAACGTTAAAATGTTGCGTTTTATCCCGTTTCCTTTACTCCCCCCACATCAAAAGCTATCATGAAAAGAATCCTGATTTTTGCCGCTCTTTTGGCGGGTTTGTTCGTTCAGACGGCGTTCGCTCAAGAGCCGGAACGCGTTCAGCAGACCAATCCGATTATTTGGGCGGACGTGCCTGACACGTCCGTTGTTCGCGTCGGCGATACGTACTATATGAGTTCGACGACCATGCACCTGTCGCCCGGACTGCCGATTTACTATTCCAAGGACGGAAAAACGAGTATGGGCGCGGAACGTGGGCAAGCAGTCTGCGGTTTCACGACGGCAAGTTTTACGTCTCGACCTTTGCTGTAACGACGCGCAAAACGTACGTCTTTACAACCGACGACCCCCTGTCCGGCAAATGGGAAATGAAGTCTTTTGACCCCATGCTGCACGATTCGTCGCTCTTTTTTGACGACGACGGACGCGTCTATATGATTTACGGCGCCGGGACGATTCGGATTCGGGAACTCAAGCTGGACTGCTCCGGCGTTCTGGACGGCGGCGTTGACCAGCCGATTATTCGCGACGTCTGCCGAGTTGCCAACGGCCGCGGCGGGCTGGGAGAAGGCTCGCAAATGTTCAAAGTAAACGGGAAGTATTATCTGTTCAACATAACCTGGCCTGGCGGCGACATGAGAACGGAAGTCGTTTCTCGCGCCGACAAAATTACCGGACCGTACGAAACCCGCGTTTGCATGCACGATCGCGGCATCGCTCAAGGCGGCATTTTCGATACGCCGGACGGGAAATGGATGGCGGTTCTTTTCCGTGACGCCGGCGCCGTCGGGCGCATGCCGTACGTCATGCCTGTAGAATGGGTTGACGGCTGGCCCGTTTTGGGCGTCGACGGCAAAGTCCCGGAGAAAATCGATTCTTTGCCGGCTCACAACAGTCAGATTCCGGATATTGTTACAAGCGACGAGTTCAATTCCCCAGCGCTCAATCCCGCCTGGCAGTGGAATCACAACCCGGTTCCGGACGACTGGTCGCTGACCGAACGAGAAGGCTGGCTTCGCCTTAAAACCAGCCGCGTTGACAGCGACGTAACGCAGGCGCGCAACACGCTCACGCAGCGGACGTTCGGACCGACCTGCGCCGCGGTTGTCAAACTGGACTGTTCCGCCCTTCGCGACGGCGACTACGCAGGTCTGGTTGCGTTACAAAAATTCTATGGCTTTATCGGAGTTAAAAAAGAGAACGGAAAAAACAAAGCTGTCGTCGTTCTTAACGACAGACGCAACAACGGACAGAAGGTTGAAACGGTCGTCAAAGAGTTTGACGAGAACGTCGTTTATCTGAAAATCTCCTGCGATTTCCGCGCTCAGACGGACAGTGCCCGATTCAGCTATTCTCTCGACGGCTCGTTCTGGACGACCGTTCCGGAAGAATTGAAAATGTCGTATACGCTCCCGCATTTTATGGGGTACCGATTCGGTCTGTTTTATCTCTCGACTCAAACGCCCGGCGGAACGGCGGACTTCGACTGGTATCAGGTCGGTCTGGACGCAGCGGCGGAAGATTTCTCAGCCGTTCCAACGCTCAAGGACAAGTTCGCCGGGAAGTTCGACATTGGCTGCGCTGTTACGCCGTTCCAGCTCCGAAACCCGGAATTGTCAGCGCACATCGCCCGGCAGTTCAACAGTCTCACCGCAGAAAACTGCATGAAGCCGGAAGCGATTTATCGTCCAGACGGGAACTACAGTTTCGAACAGGCGGACGCGCTGGCTGCGTTCGCTCAGGAACACGGAATGAAAATGCGCGGTCATACGCTCGTCTGGCACAGCCAAACCCCGCAGTCGTTCTTCCAGGATGAGAATGGACAGCGACTGACAAAAGAAGCCCTCTATCAACGCATGGAAGAGTATATGACAAAGGTTCTGACGCATTTCAAGGGGAAAGTCTATTGCTGGGACGTTGTCAACGAGGCGCTTGCGGACTGGGGCAACGGCGTCTATCGAACTCGCAGCCCCTGGTACGAAATCTGCGGCGAAGACTTTATCGCTCAGGCGTTCCGAACGGCGCATAAAATCGACTCGAATATTAAACTGTTCTATAACGACTACAATCTGGTCAATCCCGCCAAACGCGCCCGGGCGGTGAAGATGCTTAAATCGCTTATCGACGTCGGCGTTCCCATTGACGGCGTTGGCATGCAGGCGCACTGGAATATCGAGAGTTTCAACCCGGATGAACTGCAAAAGTCCATTGACGCGTTTACGGAACTTGGCTTGGAAGTTCAGATTACGGAACTTGACATGACAACGTATTCCAACTACCACGGTCCCGACGCGTTACGGCAGAACCAGGCGCGTCAGGAACATGAGTACACGCCGGCAATCGCTCAAAAGCAGGCGGACGCCTACGCAAAGGCATTTGACGTTCTGGTTAAGAACGCCGACAAGATTACCGCTGTTACATTCTGGGGCGCGTCCGACCGTTACTCCTGGCTGTCGGGATTCCCCCGCCGCGGGAGAAAAGACTACCCGCTTTTGTTCGACAGAGAAAACAACCCCAAACCGGCGTTTTACAGAGTAATTAGTGATTAGTAATGAGTAATTAGTAATTACGCAAGCGCTACGCATTGGTTATGCGCGGGTCAGTCCGTTCACGGATTTTACGGATTTAACGGATTTTCGCCGATTGGTTATTTCCGCTTCTTGCTATAATTCC
>CACXSS010000363.1 GCA_902770245.1 uncultured Planctomycetota bacterium
TCGTCAGCTTGCTGGCGACCGAAAGTTTTTTCAAGTTATTAAAGCGCCCTGCTGAACAGAGCATTTCTGGTAAAAAGAAAGCGGGAGCTTTGCTCCCGCACTCCGAAAGCGTCACACTTTTCTAATTCCTAACTAATTAAGCTTGCGTTTGTCGATTACGCGTTTGGCTTTGCCGAGGAATCGTTCCAGAGTTGCGTACTGAACGAGGTTGAGTTTCGCTCGGACGCCGGTTACGGACTTGATTGCGTCGCCAATCTTCTGGGAAATCTCTTTCATGTCGGACATCTTGTCGGAGAAGTATTCCGGCAGAATCTCGACGTTGACGGTCATTTCGTCCATTGCGCCGGGACGGTCAATTTCAATAACGTAATGCGGAGCCGTGCCTTTGACGCGCAAGAGCGCTTCCTCAATTTGCGTCGGGAAGACGTTGACGCCGCGGATGATAAACATGTCGTCTGAACGACCCTTGATTCGGGACATTCTCTTTGTCGTTCGACCGCACTTGCAGGGACCTTCGTCGAGAATGTACGCCAGGTCGCGGGTGCGGTATCGGATAATCGACATCGCCTTGCGGGAAAGGCTGGTAATGACGAGTTCTCCCAGCTCGCCGGGCTTGACCGGTTCCAGCGTGTCCGGGTTAAGACATTCGAGAATGAAGCGGTCTTCCTGAACGTGCATGCCGTGCTGATAGACGCATTCTCCGGAAACGCCCGGACCGAACGCTTCGGAAAGTCCCCAGTTGTCGAAGACCATAATTCCCAACGCGTCCTGAATGCGATGGCGCATGTCTTCCGTCCACGGTTCCGACCCGACGTGAGCGTATTTCAGAGGCAGTTCGTCCGGCGAGATGCCCTGCCGCTGCACTTCTTCCGCAATAACGGTTGCGTACGACGGCGTACAGATAAGCGTTTCCGGCTTAAGATCCATCAGCGACATGACCTGTCGGGGCGTGTTGCCAGCCGCCAGCGGAATGACGGCTGCGCCGACGTTTTCGACGCCGTAATGCAGACCAAACCCGCCGGTAAACATGCCGTATCCGAACGAGATCTGAACCAGATGGTGCGGCTGAAGCCCGCCGGCGACGAGGAATCGAGAGCACAAGTCCGCCCACGTGCGGAGGTCTTCCTGCGTGTACGCCATAAAGGTCGGTTTGCCGGTCGTGCCGGACGAGCCGTGAATTCGGGCGATTTCCGAACGATGAACGGCGATGTAGTCCAGCGGATAGCCTTCGCGCAAATCCTGTTTGGTTGTAAACGGAAGACGGCGGATGTCGTCCAACGTTTTAATATCTTCAACGGAAACGCCAGCTTCCTTGAACTTTTTTTGGTACATCGGGACGATTGACATGCGCGCAACCGCCTCTTTAAGTCGATACAATTGCAAAGCCTCGAGGTCTTTGCGATCCATACACTCCGCCGGATTCCAAATTCGCGGAGGAAAAGATAGGTCTTTCATGGTGGGTAGGGATTAGTGCATAGTACTTAGTGCATAGTGCATAGTGCATAGGATTTAATGAATCGCTTTGCTCCCTATGCACTAGGCGCTACGCACTAGCTTTTAACTCTTATCTAAGGTTCTTAAACAGTTCTTCCGAGGTAATAACGCGAATGCCGGCTTTCTGAAGGGCTTCGATAGCGAAATCGGGGTTGTCGAATCGAAGAATCAGAATAGCGGAATCTTCCATTTTGCGGGTGAACGCGTACATGTATTCAACATTGACGTTGGCTTCATCAAAAACTTTCAACACGCGAGCCAGCCCGCCGGGTTCGTCTTTGATTTCCGTTGCAACGACGTCGACGATTTTGACGACGCGACCGTCTTCTTCCATGAGCTGCTTCGCCTTTTCCCAATCCTCGACAATCAGACGAAGAATGCCGAACTGTTCGGTATCCGCCAGCGACAGCGTAACGAGGTTAATGCCAGCGTCCGCCAAATGCTTGCACACTTCGAACAGGCGTCCGGGTTTATTCTCCAAAAAAACGGAAACTTGCTTGATTTTCATGTTTTTTATCTCCTGTGAACTCGTCGTGTAAACGAACTCCGCAATGAAAAAAGAAAACTATAGTTATTCCTCTTATTGTTTATTATATCCTCTTTGGGCATTTGATACAACCGGGGGGGGAGAAAAATTTTCAATGAGCAATTAGCAATAAGCAATGAGCAATTGCCGCTTCGCGCTGCTCAATGGTTTTGAGCAGGGCGGTCCGTTCACGAACGGCGAGTCTCTCTGCCCTGCTCAAAGACTGAGATAAGCCCGGCTCGCGGCAGTCCCGCCCACCGAAGAAAACTCACGCGAAGTTCGCAAAGTAATGGAAGGCGGTAATGGAGCGAACGCAGTGAGCGGAATTACGCAGTTCGCCGAAGGCGAACCAAAACGTCAGGAAGTGTGAAATACGTATTGACGTAGCCGAAAACCTTTCTGGATCGCGGACGTCAGTCCGCAAAAGAAAGTCTCACGCAAAGTTCGCAAAGTTCGCGAAGTTATCAATTGGTGGTCGCTTGCGGCGGAAGCCTCCAAAAATCTCT
>CACXSS010000364.1 GCA_902770245.1 uncultured Planctomycetota bacterium
AGATCGATCCCGGCCGCCGCAGCCTGTCCCGGCGTTTTAACGTGCATCATCTGGGTATCGACAACCCAGCCGCCGACGTTGTCAAACCCTTCCGCTTCCACAAAAACGGTGGTGTCTGAAAGCGGCGCCGCGTTTGCAGTCTGCGAAGTTGCTGCCAGCAAACCGCACAAAATCAAAATTGCGATAACGAACAGGGATTGTTTCATGGTCATTCTCCTTGTTTGGGGAATAGAGATAGAGTTTTGGTTGGAGTTTATACAAATCTCCATGATATACATTTCCCACTTGAAAATTCCCGAAAAAAGAGCTATTAGCTCCTAGCTCCTAGCTTGGTTATTCCTGCTTCTTGCTATAACGCACGAATCAAGTTTATCAAGCTAATAGCTGGAAGCTGGCAGCTAGAGGCTTAATTTGGGAAAAACTCAAGTTGTATCAGTATATTATATAGTATAACCCTCTTTCAATGCGTTGTCAACTATTGAAAAAGAATTATTTCAAAATATTTAAAAATATTTTGGAAAAAGGGAAAGCTGCGAGAAGATTGAAAGGCGGTAATGGAGTTCGCGAAGCGAACGGAATTACGCATTCGCCGTTAGGCGAACGTTTAGGCAGTAGGCAAGAGAAAAGAATCTCACGCAAAGTGCGCAAAGTTCGCAAAGTTTTAAAGATAGCTTTGCGTTCTTTGCGGATTAAATATCTAACAAGCGCCCATGATTCGTTCCCGGGAAGCGGGACAATGTCCGCACCCCGGGGAAGGATTTTCGGCTCGACTACGCTTTGCGTAATTCCGAATTGCGAATTAAAAAACTCCTAACTCCTCCATCCTAACTCCTAACTCGCTTACGCAAGAACAGCGCGGCAACGCCAAGAACGAGCAGCGCCCACGTTGACGGTTCCGGAACGCCGGAACCCGGTTCGGGCGAAGCCAGAGCTACAAGATACAAGCCATCGCTTTTACCGGTCAATCCAAACAGATTAGTGTAGTTCGACAGCCAGGAATTATAGCTGCCCGCTATAAAATCGTCATCAGAAACAATCTTATATTCAGCTCCGTCTACCGCCCATGTTTGCGGATCGTCTGCGAAATACAATTCTATCATACCCGTGCCAGCGGTAAATGTATTGCCATCGCCAAGAATATTCAGTACGTCGAATTTATTATCATCGTTTGAATCAAATTCGAACAGCGCTTTGCCGTTTGTAATGTCAACATTACCGGTAACGCTGAGTTCTCCGATGGAATTGCCAGGCGAGAAAACCGCGCCGTTGATTACTTCAAGATTGCCTTCAAAATAGCCCTTGAAATCCAATTCGCCAGAGGAAACGATAAAACTTTCAGCAACGACTTTATTTTGAGCGTCTGCATACAGTTTAAGAATGCCCTCGCCAGTTTTAGTAATCTTGCCTGTACCGCTGATCTTGTTGTTAGCGTCAATCGTCAACGCTTTCGTCTGACCATCAGAAACATTAAATTCCAAAGTCCCGTTAGCGTTGACTGTGATTTTCCCGGCAACATTTTCAACTGCAGCGTCAGTAATTTCAAAAATGCCTGCGTTAACAGTCATCAGAGTTGACAGTCCTCCGTTGAGAACAAGCGTTCCTTCGCCTTCTTTAATAAAACCTTTTGTATTGCCACCGCTACTATCATTACCCAACGTTCCGGCAACGGTTACAGTTCGATTCGCTCCCGGCTGGAAGATAATCTCTTTCTTGTTTTTGTTCGTTATATTAGCGTTTATAACTTGCATGGTTGCGTCATTAGCGGCAGAAGCGTCGCCAATGCGTAAAAACGTTGTAACTTTAGCGCCAATATCGTGTGCAAACTGAATTTTGCCTAAAGAGCCGCCGGACGACAATACGTCTCCTAAAATGGTAAACACGGCGGTGTCGGAAGAATCGCGGGTCTGTCGGAATTCCAGCAAATAACCGTTTGTATCAATATCGCCGGCAAGAACAGCATCCGCCCACGCATAGGCGCCGATCATGGAATTGTCGGAATTGATATTAATTTTACCGTTGACGATAGCCGAATTTACTCCCTGAAAAACCAGTCCGCCTGCTTTATATGAAGCAATGCCTTTCCCCTGTCCGCTGAGTTCAATATCGCTGTTTATAACTACGTTAGACAGATTAAACATCACAAATTGCGCGCCATTGTCAATAACCAACTTATTGCTTGACGACAACGGTTTAGAATAATAAGCTCTGGCGTTATTTGTAACGTTAATCGTTCCTGTAAAATTATTTGAAACGCCGTATAAAGCCGTTTGATCTGCAACGCTGTTTTGATCCGCTCTGATTTGCAGTTTTCCGCTGCCGGAAATGCTGTTTTCAACAAAGTTTTGAGCGGCGTTGAGTTTTAACGTTGAGCCGGAATTGAGAACAATACTCGACGCGTTTTGCATTGCGTTAGCTCCGCTGAGAACGATGCAGGAATTTTTGTTCACGTTTAACGTTCCGGTAAAAGCGTTGTTGGCGCTGGAAAT
>CACXSS010000365.1 GCA_902770245.1 uncultured Planctomycetota bacterium
ACAGTACGACCTCAACGGGGACGGTCAGATTTCCGGAGACGAACTCGACAAAGCGCCCAGCATCAAATTCGCGTTCCCGAACATGCCCGCTGTTACGTCAACCGAGATTGCCAATCGGGTTCGCATTTGGAAAGAATCCCGGCTTGGACTTCAAACCGCCAGCGTCAAGCTTGTCAAAGACGGCAAACCCGTCGACGGCGCTCAGGTTACCGTTTCCTCCGAGGATTTCATGGGCGGAAACAAGATTCAATTCTCCGACACAACCAACGTTTCCGGCGTCATTACCCTTACTGCGCCCAATGAAGACAACCTGCCGGGAATCCCTTGCGGGTTCTATAAGATTGAAGTAACGTACCAGGGTAAGACGTACAGTTTGGGAATCGAAGTTGGAGAAAACTCCGGCGGAGACGCGCCAACCCTTGAACTGAAAGATTAGTAAATAATAGATAGGCAGCGTGCGAGTTTTAAATCAACTACTGCCTACTGCCTATTGCCTATACAACTATGACTAAACGTAAACTCGACAACGCGAGAGTCATTATTACCGGAACGTCAAGCGGTATTGGTCGTGCATTGGCGTTAGAGCTGGCAAAGTACAATTGCCGGCTCGTCCTCACCGCTCGCCGGGCAGAACGGCTTGAAGAACTCAAAGCGGAAATTCTCAATTCAAACAGCGAATTGAACGACCAAAACGTTCAGATCGTTGTCGGCGACATTGCCAACGACGACGTCCGCCTGGAGGTTCTTCAAACGGCGATACGCGAGTTCGGCGGCTTGGACGTTCTGGTCAACAACGCAGGCGTTGGCGCGTTTGGTCTGTTTGAAAACGCCGACCCGGACAGACTGCTCCAGATTCTGGACGTCAATCTGATTTCTTCTATTGAAATGACCCGCATCGCGCTGCCGGAACTATTCAAGTCCGCAGACGCCTACAAGCAAACCAAAACCGGGTGCGCTCCGATTATTTCCTTTACCAGCTCCATCATGGGCAAAGTCGGCGCGCCGTACAGTTCAGAATACTCAGCGGCAAAATGCGGTCTGCACGGGTTCACTCAAGCCCTTCGAGCGGAAATCAAGTCGAAGGGCGTTGACGTCTTAACCGTCAGTCCCGGCACAACAAAGACCGAGTTCTTCGATTCCGTTATCGACAAAACCGGCATGGCGAACTGGCCCGCTCATAAACCCGTAACGCCGGAATACGTTGCAAAGAGAATCGTCAAATCGCTCAAACGCGGCGACCACGAACTCGTCCCCTACTTCTGGGGAGAAGTCCTCTGCGTACTCAACCGCATTTCCCCCGGCTTTGTTGATCGCGTTATGTCGTGGTACGCGTAAGAGAATAGCGCTAAGTTGTTTGGATAACACATCTTTTGGTCTCTTTATTTTGCATATATTTTAAAGAACGCAGACTACTCACAGAATACGCAGACGGACTGGGAATGTGGCGACGACGCTAACTGCGTTAGCTACGCCACGATTCCCGTCCGATTTATTATTTAATTATTTTTTAAAAACGCAAGCGGACATCGTGTCATAGCCTGAGAATCAGGCGTAGATGACACATGTTCGCTTGCTTCTGCGTTCTCTGCGAGGAGTCTGCGAACTCTGCGTTCAAAATAAAAATGTTTAGACTATAGTTAATATCTTTTTTCAAGTTCCCCAAAATGAGTATTCCCTAAAAAACAAATCCCCTTGAACGTCTGTTACATTCAAGGGGATTTTATTTGAATCGGTAAACGGTTTGTCTTATCGGACTTTTTCCATAAAGACGGCGTTGCCTTTGGGATTATACTCAACTTTGGTCATGAAATTCCGCATGAGCATAACGCCGCGACCGTTGGGTTTGTCTAAATAATCGGGGTCAGTCGGGTCGGGAAGTTTGTCGGGGTCGAACCCATCGCCTTCGTCTTCAATTTCCGCTCTGAACAAATGGGGAGAAATGCCAACCAGAACGTGAACCTTTTTGGCGGGATTGTATTTATTGCCGTGTTTGACCGCATTGACAAGGGCTTCTTCCATCGACAGGTGAATGCCGAAAACCAGTTTGTTTTCCCAACCGTTATTCATGAGCGTATTGAGAATTTCGTCCAGCAACGGACGGACAGCGTCTGTTGAATCGCTGTTAATTACAACATCGCGATACCACGCCCACTGTTCGGCAGAAAATAAATCGGCTTCTTGTGACATAGCTTGCCCCAACTAGAAAGCGGCGATAGCGTCCGCTTCTTCTTTGCGAATGTCAAACAAACGATTCAAATTGGTAATTGTAAAGATCTCACGAATATCCGGCGAAATCTTGCACAATTTCATGGATCCGCCCGCCGCTGTAACCTTTTTATGAAGGTTAATCAGCTTGCTCAAAGCGGAGGACGACATGAAGTTCACAGTCGAAAAATTCAATACGAGCTTTTTGCGGCCTTCGACTTCAACCAGCGAGAACAGTT
>CACXSS010000366.1 GCA_902770245.1 uncultured Planctomycetota bacterium
TTGCCAGCTATGAAAAGTCGCTGACGGAATCCCGTCAGGAAATAGAAAACATCAAGCAGAACCTTATTCAGATGAACGCTCGACAGGAACAGGAATGTGCCGCGTTTCATCAGAAATGCGAAGAAGATTTAGCTCGCAAAAACCGCGAGATGGTCAACATTCGCCGTCAGATGTCGAAACGCTTTGAGGCAATGGAACAGCAGCGCATGGCTTACGAACAGGCTCGACAGAACCTGATGAAACTCAATCAGGACACGCTTGAAATTCGGTTGTCAACCGAAGAACTTTGGGTAAGTCTGTCTCGTTCCGCCGCTCCGGACGCCCTCAAGAAATCCATTACCGCCATTCGCGAAAAGTTCGCCTATCAGTACCAGAAGATTCGCGAACAGCTCGATAAGAAGAAAGCGGAACTGACGAAGTATCGAGACGAAATCGCCCGACAGATTCACAGCCTTCAGCTGAAAAAGGAAGCGATTGAACAGTCCATCGACGAACAGAGCATTCAGCTGGCTCAGAAACGTCAGCTTCTGGAACAGAAAGAGAATCAGCTTAAACTCAAGGAAGCTCAGTTGCTGGAACGCATTCAGAACTGGCAGATTGAGAAGATGGACTTCCAGCGATCGCTGCGAACTCAGCAGAACGCTTTGCTTAAAAAGGCAAGCTGATCTGAGGGAAACTGAATTGCAAAAAGCAGGGAATGGGAAGCAAAGACGCTCTTAAAGCTCCCCGTTCCCTGCTTTTTTCTTTATTTTATTCTTAATAATTCTGAAAAGAGGTTCTTTCAGAGTTGGTAAAAAATGGTATAATAATTATATGTAGATTATTATTTCCAAGTATCTATAGACCATATTAATATACTATGAGACGAACTATAAAATTCCGCAGCGGCGCGGCGTTAGTTTTTGGGATTTGTTTTATCGGGCTTTTTGCGTGCAGCGGTTTTCTTGAAGCCGCTGAAAACGCAGCGGATTCTGCCGCGTCTGCGGAAGCTGCGCCGGAATCGAAGCTCGCAAACAAGGCGGGAGACAGAAAAACCATCGTTGTCAACGGCGTCGAGTTTGCTTTTCGCTGGGCGCCAGCGGGAACGTTTTCAATGGGCGCGCCCAAAACGGAAGAAGGTCGTTTTGACGACGAAATTCCCCATCAGGTTACGCTGACAAAGGGTTTCTGGATTATGGAAACGGAGGTTACTCAAAAACAGTGGAAAGCTGTTATGGGGAACGATCCCGCCAGATTCCAGGGCGATAACAATCCTGTTGAATGCGTGTCTTGGGACGACTGTCAGGAATTCTGTAAAAAGTGTTCGCAATTAGGGGCAAAACTGGAATTGCCCACGGAAGCTCAATGGGAATACGCATGCCGCGCCGGCTCAGTTGGGGCGTATCCCGGGGATTTGGAACAGACGACCTGGTATGAAGGCAATTGCGGCAGTAAAACGCATCCGGTTGGAACAAAGAAGCCCAACGCCTGGGGACTGTACGACATGACCGGCAACGTTTGGGAATGGTGCGCGGACTGGTACGGAGAATATCCGAATGAAAGCGTAACTGACCCGGCAGGACCGAAAAAAGGTTCTTTTAAACTCTTTCGAGGCGGAGGATGGCATGAAAGCGCCCGATATTGCCGCTGCGCCGTTCGCGGATACAGCGAGCCGGACTATCAAGACGGCAATTTCGGATTTCGCTGCATTATAAAAGAGTAGGGAACGCGTCAGGGAAAAAGTATTTTTTAAACACGAAATACACGAAAAAGAACGAAAGAAACGAAAAGATTATTTATAGAACCTTATATTTTTCGTGAATTTCGATTATTTTGTGTTTTTCGTGTTTAAAAATCTAATGATGAGGAAATGCTGATTGAATTTCAATTAATCAGTCGGAGTTGCTGTCTTCCCTCTGTTTGAGAACCACAAATATCCCCACAGGACGCAAACGATGGGGATCATTACCAAACTGACAAGTTGGGAAATGCTCATTGACGTCCCAAACGCGCCGGACTCGTCGATTCGAATGGCTTCCAAAATCCAGCGGGTGATGGGGTAAAGCGTAACGAGCAATAAAAACGTTGCGCCTTCCCAATGTTTGAATCTGTCGAAAATAAGCAGAATCGTCAGTAAAAGCAAAGCGTTGAGAGAGCTGTAAAGCTGCGTTGGATGGACGGGAAGCGACCGCGGTTCGTGAGAGGAATCGTATTTCCAAACGGCATCTGGAGATTTGAATCTTTTGACTTTAACCATTCCTTCGGTTCTGGCTCCAGCAGAAAGGCAATAATACGCCCAGTCCAGTCGAGCATTATTTTGCTTGTCAAAAACAGAGACGTCGTTAATTGCCAAAATCAGGTCGTGAGTCTTCATTCCGGCTTTTTCCGCCGCGGAGTCTTTTTCAACCGACTTGACAATTATTCCCCAGTGATTGTCCGGGAGAAAGATTCTTTCCAGCGATGAACGGATGCGATCCGGCAGGAAACGTTACTCCCCACGGGTACTTGTCAACGTCGCAAACGCCGCCGAAACAGCAACCGTTGAGAAAACAGCCAATGCGTCCAAACGCCAGCCCTAAAACCATTGACGGAGCGATTATATCCAACATTCTCCAGATGGACAAACGCTTTTTACGCTCGGTTTCTTCATTGGGATTGGGCGTTGTCAAAATAAAGCATATAACGCCCAGCAGCCCGCCGAAAAGCGACCCGTAAACGACAAGCCCGCCTTCGGTAAAACTCAGACAGTTGCGAATCGTTTCCGCCCACGTATCCGCTTTCATCTCCGACCAGTACTCGACGCAGAAAAAAACTCTTGCGCCGATTATACCCAGAATGCACATCCAGAGAACCATTGAGATGATTATATCGGATTTGTATCCGTATTTTTTAGCTCTGTAAATTGCCAGAATCAACCCGGTAATAATTCCCAGGAGCATCATGGCTCCGTAGCTTTGAATTGCCAATCCCGTTGGTTTGACGATGTTGGGCAAGATCCAAATAATTGCCGCCGCGCCTAAGCCGACGACAATTAAAAAAGACCAGATCGATTTCAAACCGGATTTACGATAGTCCAGAAACATCGATATTCCGGTTATAATCAGCCAGAGAAGTAAGAGCAGACCAAAGCCAAAAACCGGAATCCCGAACAGCTTTTCTGGAATGTAAAATAAAGTTTGGTGCATAGTAGGGAATTAGCAATTGTCAATTAGCAATTAGCAATTTATCGCAAAGCGCTTCAAATAATTGCTAATTGCTCATTGCTAATTTATTCGGTAAATGGTCTGAAAGAATCCTGGATGGAATTAAGAACGGAAATGACTTCCTGTAATTTGTCAGTCGTCTCTTCGTCTTCGCTTTCCAAATCTCCCCCGCGACTGCTATCGTTCGACGGCATAA
>CACXSS010000367.1 GCA_902770245.1 uncultured Planctomycetota bacterium
ATTCATGTTTATATTGATAATCGGTCCGTTGTGATACCGGCAGATCTGAATTCCCCGGTACTTTTCGCCGAAAATTTTCACGCCCAGATCGGTCGGCTCGACTTTCAGAAACGCCAAGCCGCGCTGCCAGATTCGCGTTTTCATCTGAGCGTTGTCCATGAACCGCTGATCAATCGGGAAATACGCGCCGGCGCAGAAGCCAAGATAGCCTTTTCCCGACTTGATAAACTCCTTGAGCTTTTTGACGCCCTCGGGCTTCATCGACTCGGCTTCTGTAGACGACATTCCGCCGGGAAGAAGGAAGATGTCGAAGTTGTCCAAAATGCCGTCGCGAATCTGCTGACCGGTAACTTTTGTCATCTCGAATCGCGGGGCGGATTCAAAAATCGGAGGGAAGTTCTTATACGCGTTCGGTCCAACGCCCTTGTCAGAATACATCGCAACGCGAATTTTCGCGGGTTGATCGGCGGCAGGAGCGGCGGATTCCTGAGCGTAGGAGAGCGATACAACGCAGCAAACCAGAACGAGGGAAAACAGTCTCAAAAATAAGGAATTTTTCATGGGAGGGAATAATGATAAAAATGAATGAAACAGACAGGGAGGGAGCTGGGAGAACTCTGGGAGGATTTTGGGAGCCGCTGGGAAATATCTCCCAGCAGTTCTCAGAAAGTCCCAGAAATTCCCAGTTGCTAATTGGTATTTTACCGGGGGCTAACGCGCCCCGGCTCGCCAATGTTTTTCGCGGGGCAATATTCCATTGGCAGGCGAGGACGCCTGCGGTCGGCGAGGACGCCGACCCTCCGAATCGCAAGCGGACGACCCGCGCAAAACCATTGCGGAGCGCGGAGCGTAATTACTAATTACTAATCACTAATTACTAATTACTCAACCGTCCATTCGTGAATGCCGCCGGCGAAGTTCGGCTGGGATTCAATCTCGATTTTCAAGCCGGTTGTTGTAACAGGGTCGAACGTTGTAACGCTCCAAGCCCAGGTCTTGCAGTCGTAGCCGGACGGATTCGGGACTTCTTTCCAGTCGCCGGATTCCGTCTTATAGAGCAGTTTCCAGGATTTCGGGACGCGGCATTCGCCGATTCCGGTGTCGTCAAACCAGTAGACGGATACCTTCTTTACCATCGTCGGCTGTTTGAACTCGTAAGCAATCCACTGCGGTTTGCCCTTCGTTCCGTCTTTAGACCACCAGTGCCAGCGCGGGCATTCGTCGTCTTTGTTGTCCTTTGGAATAACGCCGTCCTGAACCAGTTCGACCGGACCGGCGGGCTGTCGATTGACAAACGACGCGGTCGCCTTGGCTTCAGACGCAATCGTCGGCGGGGCGACAGGCGTTGCAGCGTCAACCGTTCGCGGGAAGTAGACCGCCATCGGGCTGAGTCCGCGGTTCGCCCAGGAATAATACGGAATCGCACAGACGTCGACGTCGCGGAACGTTACGTTTCCGTCAATGTCTCGAATCGCTTCGGGAAGCGTTCCCTTGATTGTCATAACGCCGTTGAGCAAATCCGCGTTGAATTCCGGCGTCAGTTTGGCGTCGTCAGCCAGAATAATAGCGTGAAGATTTCTCGGCGCTTTGTCAGTCGCTTTCTCAACGCAGTCCTGAGCTTCGACGCAGTACACCAGCGGACCGCGCTGAATGCACGCCATTCCAACGTCCGCCTTGACGCGTTCGTCTGTTACAACCTTGAGCGTCTGCATTGGGAAGTTGATGGTAAACGAGTCGCCCGCTTTCCACGTTCCGTTAAGAACGAAATAGCCGGTTTCCTGTTTGACGTCTTTGCCGTCCGCTTCGCAGGTTGGCTGCTGGGATTTATCGAAATTGATAAACGAGTGCAGATGGTTCCCGTCAACTTCCGGAACCGCTTCTCCGACAGACCAGCCGGGAATACGAGCCTTGACGGTGAACTCGCCGTCGGTCAAAACTGTTACTTTAACAGCGCCTTCCCACGGATAGTTCGTTTCGACTTTCAGTTTGACGTCTGCGGCTTTGCCGTCTACGGTAACGCCGGAAAGAGTCGCTTCCGACTGGGCGTAGAGGTTGATATACGCGCAATTCCCGCGAACGGCGTACATGTACCCTGGCATGGAGGGCAGGAATCGAGACAGGTTGCTGGGGCAGCAGGAGCAGCCAAACCAGGCGGAACGTTCGCGTCCCTTGGGGTCGTCCAGAACGTTGGGATAGAAGTAATGATCGCCGGCGAGGTTGATTCCGGACAGGACGCTGTTGTACAGCGAGCGTTCCAGAACGTCCATGTATTTGCTTTCGCCCGTCCAGAGGAACATGCGGTAGTTCCAGTAGACGTTGGCGATATTGGCGCAAGTTTCGCAATAAGCGGTGTCGTTGGGCATGATGTAACTGCCTTCAAACGCTTCCCCGCGATGGGTGGACATGTACGCAGCGCGAACGGCGTGTCCGATCGCTTCGGTCTGCTCTACAACGGGCTGATGATCCTGATTGTAGTTACCGTAAATCGGGAACGTACGCCCTTCAGAACGACCGCGGATGTCAAGGAAATACTTTGCCTGATCAAGATACTTTTTATCGCAGGTAAGACGATACAGCTTAACCAGAGCGATTTCGATTTCCTGATGTCCCGGCGGCCAGTTCTGCTTTTTGTCGACGCCGAACGTGTCGCAAATCAGATCGGCGTTTTTAATCGCGACGTCCAGGAAATTGCGCTTTCCGGTGGCGATATAATGAGCGACTGCGGCTTCGTACATGTGCCCGGCGCAGTAGAGTTCGTGTCCGCCGGTGTGAGACCATCGTTCGCGTCCTCCCGGTGGCGTGTAGAGCGGCTTGTACTGCGGATACTTCTGATAAATCGTTCTGGACGTGTACAGATAGCCGTCGTCTTCCTGAGCGCCGGCGATTTTTTCGATTACGGAATCGACGTATTTGTCCAGCTCTTCGTTCTTCTCCAGAGCCAGGACGTAAGCGGCGCCCTCGATGATTTTGTACAGGTCAGAGTCGTCAAAGTAAATGCCGCGGAACGGACCGGGTTCCATGCCGGCGGCGCGGGCGAAGTTGGGGATTCGCGCCGGTTCGCATTTCTTAAAGCAGTCTGGAACGGTAACTTTGCAAGCCGTATCCAAACGCGGCTGCCAGAAAACGTCGTTGACATGAACGGCGGTAAACGGAACGGGCGTAACAGAATAATCGTTCGTCTGCTCCGCTGAAACCGACGCCGTGAGGCAAAACGCCGCCATCGCGGCAATCAGAAAGAGTTTTTTCATAAATTTCCCCCTTTCAGGAAAGTAAATAAAAATAAAACTTTGAATACTAATTGTGTATGCTCTATATTTTACCAGATTCAAAATTTAAAGTCAACGGGTAGAACGGATTTTTCGAAAAGAATATTTTGATAGTTGCAAGAAGAATGGAAGGCGATAATGGAACGACCTGCGGGAGCGTAAGCGAACGCTAAAATTTCGGAATTCAGCGCCTTGGCGCCGCTTTCGAACTTGACGGCTTGCCGTCATGAAGAAAATTTGTTTTCTGTATCAAGCTACGCTTGACGTTTAAAATGATTCTATTTATTAAAAAAGCGAGAGTTCCGCTAACGCTTCCCTCTCGCACTC
>CACXSS010000368.1 GCA_902770245.1 uncultured Planctomycetota bacterium
ATTGCCTCCTTCTTTTAATGTCCACTGATATGGCAACGCATTCGCATGAATATTATATTTCAGATCCTCTACATAGGTATTCGTATCACCGCTTTGTAACTGTTCTAGCTTATAATATTCTTTTTTACTGCCTAAGCGGCTATTCCAGTGTTCATTCCCGGACTTTTCTACATCAATTCCAGAATAGTTTCCATAAATATCGCACTCGGTAATGGTCGGTTTAGCAGAATATGACACTTCGATTCCATCATATTGGTTTCCATAAATCTGGCAATTTTTGACAACGGCGCGAGCTTCTCCTCCGATGTGCACGCCGTTCTTTTTGCCGTCATGGATTTTGCAGTCGGTAATAGTTGGATTAGCAGATTCCCACGAAACGCTAATTCCGTCTTCTTCGTTCCCGTATATATCGCATCCCGTAATGGTTGGCGAGGACTTTGATATAACGATTCCCTCCTTCCAGTTATTGTAGAACTCACAGTTGTCGAAAACGCCTTTACCATAATCATTAACCCACACGCCTGGATAATAACCGTCATGAATTTTGCATTTTGTAAAGGTTGGATTGCTGGAATCTCTCACTGAAATCCCCGCATATCTGTTGCGGTAAACTTCGCATTCGTTAAATGAACCAAGACCTTTTTCTTCCACGTCCACGCCGGTAAAATCTCCGTCATAGACTTTGCAATTCGTAAAAGTCGGATTTCCGGAAGTTAAAATTTTGATTCCCGCTCTTGTGTTTTTGTAAAACTCGCACTTGTCGAATGAACCCAGACCTTTATCCAAAACGTTCACGCCAGTCTCTTTTCCGTTATGGAATTTGCACCCGGTTACAGTAGGATTTCCAGACTCATAAACCATAAATCCTGCCAGGGCATTGCCGTAAAAGTCGCAGTCTTTGAATGAACCAAGGCCTTGTTTATAAACGACTGCGCCGCAGACGCCGCAATCTCTTATCGTGCACGATTCCACTTGCGGGTTTGCCTGTTCGGTACAGACGAACATTCCACAACTTTTGCGGGAAGTGATAAAGCAGTTTGAAATTTTCGGAGAGCCTCCGATTATATCAAAGCTGCCGCTTTTTTCTGCTCCGCATTTGACGAAAAGGTTTTCGAACGACGGACTGCCGCCGATAATTCTGAAAGTGGTCGCGGTCGGGCAGTTAATAATAACGTTTTCTGGTCGATCTGCGTTTCCTCGAAAGGTTACGTTTCGGTTTATCACAAGCGTTGAGGAAAGCTCGTATTCTCCCGATTGAATCGTGATTGTTCCGCCGTCTTTGACGTTCTTGTAAGCCCCTTTGATAGTCTCAAAGTTATCGGGAATAACAATGTTCATCGGGTCAAACTCCGATTTAGGCTCTTCTTCCGGCTCTTCAGGCTCTTCTGGAACTTCCTGTTCTTCATTCTGCTCCGACATGTCTTCAGCTGGATTTTTTTGTTCGTCATCTTGATCCGGCTGTTCAACGACCGATACAGACGGCTCGTTAGTCGGTTCTGACCGTTTACCTGATTTTTTAGAGTTGCATCCACCAGTTAATAATAACGCTACGCTAAGGATAAAGACAGTAAATGCGATAAAATGTTTCATAGGTAGAAATCCTTGTTGAAATTTTCGTTTGTAAGAGTCTGAATACACTGAACAATTAAAAGTTTTGGAAAGCATAGCTCCTTATATTACAAAAACAATATATAAATAAGGAATCCATGTTGTAAATTGAATTATACACCTTATTCAACATATCGCAAGCGCCCAGAGGACATAAAAATCAAAAAAACGTCATTTTTTCAATCCCCATCCGGGGATGCTTACAACGAAGCTTATCGTCTATAGCGTTCATTTGTTCAGAACGATTTCAGACGCATCTCTTTTTTCAGGTATAGTTTTGAACATCTTGTATTTTAAAATTGATTCTGATATAATAGAATGTAAAAAGTAAAAATTATTTGTCCAATATTGTCAATTAACAACTCCTCAATCATGAAAAAAGCAAACTGTAGTTGCCAAACGTTGTTTTTTATTATTCCAATGAGTTTTTGCCTGTTATTGACAGCGTCCAGTCAGGCGCAGCAAGCGGAACCGACCGCAAGGTAGAACGCCGCTCAGTACGGCGTGAAGCCCAGCGAAACAGAAGATCAGACGGACGCGCTGCAGGTGCTGCTGGACAGAGCAGGGCAGGCGGGCGGCGGAACCGTCGAGCTGGCGTCGGGACGTTACCGGATCAACGGGAACCTGTCGATTCCCGGCGGCGGACACATACCAAACCCGTCCATCTATTTTGTTACAAGTCAGGCTCAGCGATACCTCGATCAGTACGGCGCCGGCGTTCGGAATTTGATAAGAATGATTAAAGAGAATCCCGCCATGCCGTACTACGGCAAGTACGACCGAACG
>CACXSS010000369.1 GCA_902770245.1 uncultured Planctomycetota bacterium
TTATGGGATTTCATGGGGTTCTGCCAGGCGGGATCGCCGTAAAGCGCGACCATGTTCAGATCAAAACCCATGCAGAAAACGAATTCCTTCGTTTCTTTGTCCATATCGGCGAATTTCTTCTCGGCTTCTTCAGACAGATCCGGTATAATCTGAATCATTCTCATCTGATTCATTGCGCCTTTGAATCCCTTTGCGTTGACGTATTCCGGGAAAATGCGGTTGATGTGCCAGGTAATCGCCTGATTGTTGGCGAAGAAGGCTTCCGCCGCGGTGAATCGACCGGGCTGACCGACGTAATAGTCTCTAATGCCCCAGCCCATGTATCCGAAGAATGTGGGCTGAACGTATCCCGCCATCATGTTGACGCCGCCGGAATGGATGTGCGCCAGAACCATGGCGTCTTTGCCGTCAATGTTGCCGATAAGGCAGTTTCCAACCGCCAGATAAACCTTGGAATTCGTATGCGTGATGGGGAACTCTTCCTTGTCTTTGGTTCTGCCGTAGAGCTGACCGTCTTTGGAGAAGAAATAGCCGTTTTCGTAGCTGTACCCGATTTGCCAGTCGCGCTGAGAGGCGTGCCCGGAGGTCATGAAAAGCTGGTTTTTCCCGTAGGCGTCCGCCAAAGCGTGAGTCGTGTCGTCCGGACCGTCTTTGCGTTCCTGGTATACGCCGCCATCTTCTTTGATTCCGTAATGGTTTTTCGTCCCTTCGGAATACCAAACGCCGGACTTAAACTGGCTCAAATTCATGCCGAACCCGGCGCAGCACGTGTCGACTTTCATATCCGGCGCGGCGATAATGCGTTTAACGTCGTTGACGTCGTACCCGGTGAGAATCGCCCAGAGGGCGTCCGTATACGGGTCGTCGTCGATGTTTCTGGTAATAACGTGACACAGTTGAACAAAGATCAGGTCTGCTTCCTCATGTTTGGCGAGAAAACAGACGTACGTCGGCTGGAATTGTTTCAGACCGCCAAGGCATTTCAGCGGCGATTCTTCCCAGCCCAAAACTTTGACGTCGAACTTTTCGCTGTGCTTTTGAATCAATAAGGCAGCCGCCTCTTTCCATTCGGGATCTTCAATCGTTGATTTGCTGACGCAGATCGCGTAAACCGGTTTTTCGGATTCCTGAGCGCTGACAGCGCCGCATAGCGTGAAAATCGCGCTCAAAGCGATGAATAAAACTTTTTTCATGGCAATTTTTCGGACGGTTTGACGTCCGCGGTTAAAGGTGTGGAATCAGAGGGGGGGGAATTGGAACTGGCGTCCGACGTCGGCGCGGATTCTGATCCGCCCAACGCGTCTGCTGACGGCGCATCGTCCCAAAACGAATTGAATTCGTCCCAAACCTCTGGATAATCTTCGCAATAATAAGGAATAACCATTTAGCGTACATTTAGTTGCGAGTAACGAGTTTCGAGTTGCGAGACGGCTCTCCCGACTCGCGCTGCCGCGCCTGCCGAAACTCGCTCCCGTTGACCGCTTATATATTTATAGGTACTGAACAATATTAATTATAACAACAAAGACGGTTTATACAAGAGGACAGGCGGGAATTTCGGGAAAAAAGAACGGTAAACCTACGCCCCGCACACGCAAAGCGACGAAGTCGAAAACCTTCCCGGGTCGCGGACGAAGTCCGCAAAAGAAAGCCTCACGCAAAGTCCGCGAAGTACGCAAAGTTATAAATTGGTGAACGCTTGCGGCGGAAGCCACCAAAAATCAAGGGAACGCGGTAACCCCTCCGCCCCGCTGGTTCGCGGACATACTGTCCGCCGAAGCTACTCTGTCCTATTTCTTCCCCTTCATTCCTCATCCGGAGCGGCGGATTTCGTTATCTTCCTGTGAAATAGGTTCCTAATACGATTACGAATGGCGCGGTCTTTGTCGGTATAAAAACAGGATACGTACTGACCCTTTTTCGAGTTCACGATTATTCTATCTTTCCAAATATTAATGCTCAACCAGTCATCCGTATTCTGTCCAGAAGAAAGTTTCATCCACGGATAATAAGAAACGACTGAAATGTAATACCATCTTTTGGTTGATTTCCATTCGACAATGTCGTTGAACAGTTCCGAATTTTTTGGTATTACAAACGTGTGAGTCTCCCTATCGCTTTCAAGTCTGAATGAACATTCAATATCTTCGTTTATAGGCGTCTGAATGCTAAACGGCGCAATCAATTTCAAAGAAACGCACAACGAAAATATACATAGTACAATTCCAGAGGCTATAATTAATCCCCAATATAACCGCTTATTTGATTTTGTTTCCATATCGATATCCTGACTTAATGTAATTTCTGTTGTAAACGACCAAGAGCGTTTACAACCAGAGTTTGACTAACT
>CACXSS010000370.1 GCA_902770245.1 uncultured Planctomycetota bacterium
GACGCCATGTCGACCGGCAAGGACATTGTTTTGAAGTTTACGGCGGAATAAGTCGCTCTGGCAGTCAACTCGTTCACGGATTTGGCGGATTAAACAGATTTTCACCGGCAGCTCTCCTTTCTCGCTGCCGCGCGCCTGCCAATAATCGCTCCCGTTGGTCGCTTGATACTAAGCTAATCCCTTACTAAAGTTTTTTGGAAACGGGAATTTGAGGGGAAGAACCTTTTTTTCAAAAAAGGTTTTCCCCTTATATTATTTCGAATAATGGTCTATTTTGCGTCCTTGAAAAAGCTTCCTTTAAAAGGGAGCTTCGTTTGCTGGCGACCGAAACGATTTTTGAAGGCGAAGAGAATGTCCCGCTAACCTGCAGGGCGGAGAGGCTTTTCACGTTGAGATGTTTTCGGAGCTTTCCGCCGCAAAGCGTTCATCGAAGCGTCTATCGAAAATCCATGTTTTTGCTTTTTCTTAAAAAATCTCAAAAAATTTCCCTGTTGCCCTATTGCAATGAAATCCCGGTTTTGGTAAAATAAGAATAATCGGAATAAAACTGAAATGTAAACCGTATAATATTTTACTATTTGAAAGGAGAGAACATGCCTCGATTTGTTCAAACATTTGCAGCTATGATAGCTATGTGCTGCGCGGCTGCCTGGGCTGGTTACACGCCCTTCGATCAGCTAAGTCCGGAAGCTCAGCAGCAGATTCTTGACGACTGGTCCTTCCAGGCGGACAACGCCTTCGACGCTGGCAAAGTCGCCAACGAAATTAAATGGGCTAAAGAAGCGGCAGAACGCATCGGCGATCTGTCAGACGACATCGACCTGTCCGACAAAGTCGCGAAGCTGGACGAACTTCAGAAAAAACTCGACGCCAACCCCAATCAGGATTTCAAGGCTCTGTATTTTGAAGTCCGTAAAGTCAAACGAGACATTATGTTCTCCAATCCTCTGATTGACTTCGATTCTATTTTGATGGTTTCCAACCCGTATCCGAAAGGAAAGCCGGGCGACGCCACCGACGAATGGGGACACGAAGCTCGACACCGTAACGGCTACATGGCTGTTGACGGCGGAAAACTGCTCGTTGTCGGTCTCAACCCGCTGGAAATCAAAAAGGACATTCTCAAAGACGTTACCATCGACGGCAAAACCATGGACGGCGCGTTCTGGCGTCCTGACCTCTCCTTCGACGGCAAAGAAGTTCTTTTCTGCTACCGTCCGCTGGGAGAAAAATCGTTCCACCTGTACAAAGTCAACGTTGACGGAACCAACTGCCGTCAGCTGACCAAGGGCGACTACGACGACCTCGACCCGGTTTACACGCCGGACGGACACATCGTCTTCTGCTCGTCTCGTCAGGGCAGCTACGTTCGCTGCATGCCTATGACCCACGCTTTCGCGGTTTCCCGCTGCGACGGCGACGGAAAGAACATCTACGTCATTTCCGCCAACGGCGAACCGGAATACATGCCCAACATGCTTCCCGACGGCCGCGTTATTTACACCCGTTGGGAATACACCGATAAAGCTCTGTGGCGCGTTCAGTCCCTCTGGACAATGAACCCGGACGGAACGAACACGCAAACCCTTTGGGGCAACCAGTCCACCTGGCCAGACGTCTTGACCGAAGCCCGCGCCATTCCGGACTCCAAAAAGATCGTCTTCACCGCTGTTGGACACCACGCCTGGTTCAACGGCTCGATTGGCTACATCGACCCGACTCGCGGTTTGAACTACCCGGACGGTCTGGAACGCATTACTCGAGAAGTCGCCTGGCCGGAAGTCGGCAATGGTCCGCAAGACCCGGCTCCCACTTTTGATTACCATCAGGCTGGCAAGTACTTCGCGTACAAGTCCCCGTATCCGCTGTCTGAAGAATACATGCTCGTTTCCGCTCGTTACGGCGGACACCTTTACAACGGCCCGCACAACGGCTGGTTCTTCATGGTTTATCTGCAGGACGTTTACGGAAACAAGGAACTCATTCACAAGTCCGAAAACGCCAACGCCTGGTATGCCATGCCTCTTAAACCGCGTCCGGTTCCGACTATCGTTCCAGACAAAGTCGATTGGCCGAAAATTGGTTCTGGCGAACAGCCCAAACCGGGTTATCTGTACTCCAACAACGTCTTTGACAACGCGCCGGAAATCCTGAAGGAAAAGGGCAAAGCGATTCGCGTTGTTCAGATGGACCCGAAAAACTACACGACCTGGGTTAAAACCGTTCAGCACGACGGTCCCGCCGTTTCCGTCTTCCAGGCGGAAGGCGTCAAGAGAATCCTCGGAACCGTTCCGATTGAACCGGATGGAAGCATTTACTTCGAATTGCCCGCCGGCAGGTCCGTCTACTATTCGCGGTTGCTTTGGCTGCCATGAATCCAAGCTCAATACAAAGGGCAACCCGCAGCAGCAAAACATGAACATGGCTATGAAGAAGGGTCCGCAGAAGCTCACGCCGCCCAGCTGGGGAACGGAAGAATCCATTTCCTACATGCGATTCGTTCAGCCGGTTCTGGACAAGTACTGCGGCAAGTGCCATCAGGATCCGGAAAACGAAGCTTACAAAAAGCTCAACATGGTTTGCCGTCCGTCGACTCACGGCTGGTGGGGCAACGTCATGTCTCGTCCAAACGATTCCAGCCCGTTCTGCGAACCGTACTATACAATGGTTACCGGCGCCTGCCCGTGGGGTGGACCGAAAAAGCGCGACGAACACAACGTTCCCGCCAACATCGCTGGTCTGTTTATCGTAGAAGGTTACGGTACGACCGACCCGGCTAACCTCGCTACGCTGCCGCCCTATTCGGCGTTCAGCCCGGTCAGCCGACTCATTCACAACGCCTGCTCTGGAGAACATCACGACGTTAAGGTTACGGGAGAAGATCGCGAACGACTCATCGCCTGGGTAGACTGCAACGGTCCGTATCTGGGAGACGAAGAAATTCGTCAGATGTACGACCCGGATCACTACAGCGTCAACAACATTCCGCCTGTACGTCCGCGTATTGCCACCGCCCCGATTATTAACCGATTCGACATCAACCAGGAAGGCGACTCCGAAAAGGTTGCCGGCGTTCCGCTCAAACTGTTCAACAACGAACCGTGCGATGCTGAAATCGTTTCCGCAGTCTACGGCGCCAACGACAAGTTTGTTGACGTTACTCAACAGGTTAAGAAGGCTTACAGCGGCAAACGCATTACTCAGCTTGGCATGTACAACAATCTCGCCGGCGACCCGATTGTAAACGTCATCAAGACGCTCAAGGTTACCTTCAAGTACAAGGACGGTTCAACGAAAACCGCGGTATTCCAGGAAAACACGCCGATGGTCGTTCCGGCTAAATAAGTAAACCCATTGAAGCAAACTCTGCTTCGATAAAAAGCATATACGTATGCAGGGGAATTGGTTGATAAAACCAATTCCCTTTTTTGATGAAATGTTGAATTATATCGGCAAATCGCCCCCCTTGTCGTGTTGACAAAAGCCGTCTTGTCTGGTATGATATGTCATAGGAATATAACTCAGTACTGTTACACAATACACAAAACAACTCAAGACAAATCATGGCAAAAAACATTTTGATTATAACTGGCAGCCCTCGCAAGGGAGGGAACAGCAATCAGCTGGCGGAAGCGTTTGCTCAGGGCGCGCGCGACGCGGGTAACGACGTTGAGATTTTCTCGACGGCGGACAACCCGGTTTTACCGTGCCGCGCCTGCGAATGCTGCTGGACTAAAGGAACCGCCTGCGTTTTCGACGATGGGTTCAAAACGCTCGCGCCGGCTCTGGAAAAGGCGGACGTCGTCGTTTTCGCCACGCCGGTTTACTGGTTTACTTTCTCCGCTGAAATCAAAGCGGCAATCGATAAACTCTATTCGTTCATGACGGAACCCGGAGCAGGCAAACTCCACATTTCCAAGTCGTATTTGATTTTCTCGGCTGAAGCGACCAACGAAAACGGCTATTTCGACGGCATTATCGCGTCCTACAAGCAGATTTGCGGCTATCTGGAATGGGAAATCGGCGACATCCTCATTGCAGACGGTTTGGGAGCGAAAGACGCCATTCAAACCCGACCGGAACTTCTTGAAAAAGCCAAACAGTTG
>CACXSS010000371.1 GCA_902770245.1 uncultured Planctomycetota bacterium
CCATCTCTTCCCGCCAGAACAGGCGTCGTTTGGGCAAATCCTCCGGCGGATAGTTTATCTTCGCCGTCAGTTTGGACTCGTCATTGACAGCGTACAGGCGAATCGTCGCTGCCGCTGCGCCCTTGGAGAGCGGGTCTAAATATCCCGGCAGTTGGCTCAGAATGACCCAGAACCCGTCTTCCGGATTGAGTTCCCGCTTGCCGGCGCCGCGATACCGCGTTATCGGGCAGAACCGGTCGTGAAGCCAGAACAGCCCTGACCACGTTTCCAGACGTCCGGACAAGGGAAGCGTAAGCGATTCCGGGTTCGTGTTGACGTACCGACCCATCAAGGCGTCGCCGACTGTCGCTCCGGTTGAAACGCCGTTAATCGTTTCGTTCCCGCCGTTGTGAACGAAAAATGCCCGGCTGGAGTCTTCAGGAAACTCGACGCACAAAATATACGCCTTCCCCGGCTGAAGGTTCAAGCCCTTCCCGACTTTCCACGCCATGTACTGAGGCGATTTCTCGTTGGGAGGCAGAACCCGGCACGGACGTCCGCAAAGCGTCTCGACCTTGGACGCGCCCGCAGGGAATTCCGTAAACAATTCGGAATCGGAAACCGCGTCGGAACAGCGAATTTCCTGAACTAAAGTCAGCTTGCCCCATTCCGGGGGAACAGCCGCCTGAGCGGCGCTGACGAACGACAGTACGGCAAGTAGGGTGAGTGTTAAAGAACGCATGGCAATTAGTTAGGAGTTAGGAGTGAGGAGTGAGGAGTGAGGAGTTACGCAAAGCGCCTCAACAATTATTAATTAATTTTACCCGTTTCTCACTCAAAATACAATACAGGTTTGACAATAAAAATCAAAATAGATAAAATGTAGCGATTTTTCCGGTAAAATCGACTATTTCGATTAAGTTGAGTTTAACGGCGGACGATAGAGGAGGATAAGGAACAGTGAAATAGTTTGGAATGAATCCAGCTTTTAGTTCCCGCAATTTCCCTAATTTTACAAATTTCAAATCATGCATAGCGTAAATCGATTTTTTACCCTGTTTGTCGTTCTGGCGGTCTTCGCGTCTGCTCGTTCTTTCGGGGGCGAGTTTACCCCCATGACAACGCTTTTTCAGTCAGGAGCAGAGGAAAATACGGAATTAAAAAACTCGCAACTCGCAACTCGCAACTCGCAGCAACTTCCCGAAGCGCTGCCGAACATTCCAGAGGATATTCAGTTTCCGGAACCGACTAACGACGTCGATTTGACGCTCCTTCCAGCGCCGCCTTCCAATTTAGGGAATAGGGAACAGGGAATAGGGAATAGTAATTCGTCGGAGGCGAATTCAGCTCCTCACTCCTCATCCCTTGCTCCTAACTCTCTTGCAACCCGAAACTCGCAACAGGCAACTAATTCCATCGAGCAGGTTGGTTTTTATCTGCCAGAACAGTCCGCGATTCCGTCAGTTCCGCATTCTACGCTTCCGGATCCATCTTTGAATGATATTACAGACGATTATCTCCTGGTTGAAAAACCGAAAAGGGTTTATGTTAATACGATTGCCGCAGCGCCTCAGTCGACTTCTATTCCGGCGGACGTCAAGGCGATTGTCGAAACTCCTGTCGAAAATCCTGTCGAAAATCCGTTTGCTCAGGAACCGGCGGTGGGGTTAGGCAGTAGGCAAGAGGCAGTAGGCAGTAGTAATTATCCTCTCGCAACTCGCAACTCGCAACTCGCAAGCGGCGAGGCGCCGCTCCCTAACCGCGCTCCCGCGCGAGAGACAGAAATCGCTCCCGATGGTCGCTTTGCTCCTCTCGCAACTCGCAACTCGCAACTCGCAACTAATCCTCAAGTTGCGCCCATAGAGCCGGTAGTTGAAGGGTCGAATCCGCAGATGTTCCGCGAAGATTTCGATTATCAGCAATTCCGTTCAGAAATGATTGGCGAAATCGACAAACGCGCCTGGCGTTCTGGCGATTTCCAGATTATTCCCTACGGCAAGCTCTGGGCAAGCATGTCTTACGAAACAAAGCCGACGCAAATCGGTTCCGCTCCGTTTTTCGTAACCGCGCCATCCAATACGGGCAAACAGGCTCACGTCGATTATCGCGGCACGATTCTCGGCGCGAACATCAAAGCCCCGGGACTGATCTTCTGGGATAACGTCAAATTTAGCGGTAAAGTGGAATTCGACCTTCAAAGAACAATTGATTTCGACAACAAAACGACCGTACACTTGCGGCACTGCTACGTTGAAGCGGTATCGGAAGAGACCCGATTTTTAATCGGTCAAACATGGGACGTTGTTTCTCCTCTGGCGCCGGGAACGTTATGCTATTCCGCCGGGTGGATGGACGGCAACGTGGGGCGCTCCGTTTGCCGGCGATTCTAACAGCTTGCTGGGTTCTGACTATCGATTAAAATACGGTTCCTGGCCCATCGTTCAGGGACGCATTGCCGCCGTGCTGGGCAATCGCCGCTGTTTGCAAAAGCCGATGGAAATTGGATTTGCCGCTCATATCGGCGACTTGCAATACGGTCAAAAGGTTGAAGGCGCTGAAGATATAAACTATACCGCCAAAACGTGGGGTATGTTTCTCGACGCCTATATTCCAATCACCTGCCGATTCGGCGTTCAGGGCGAACTGTTCAAAGGCGAAAACCTTGCCATGTTCCTCGGCGGAATCAATCAGGGCGTTATGAGAAGCGCAGCTGGAACGCCGGAATCAATTGCCGCTCAGGGCGGATGGATTAACCTGTGGTTTAATCTCAACGACTATACCCAGTTCCGCGTTGGATATATGATCGACGACCCGCAAGGAGATATCGATGAAATTCCGGCTGGCTCTGCATTGCAAGCGCGAACGCTCAACCACAGTCTGTTTGCCAATATTAAGTGCGATATCACAAAAATGTGGTGGGTTGGTCTGGAATACAGCCATGTGGAAACCAGTTGGACTGGAAAAGAAACGGGCGTTTCCGCCTGCGACCGCGTCGACTTTGTCAGTTATTTCTCATTCTAAGGGATATTTAGGCAGTAGGCAAATGGAAGACGGTAACAAAGCGACTTCCAGGAGCAGAGTTACGCAGTTCGCCGATAGTCGAACCATAAAAAGTTGTACTCGTCGCGCGGTTCTAGTGGAAGATTGTTTTTCTTTTTCCATTACCGCCTTTCATCCTCTTGCTAATCGCAACTCGTTTCTCGCTCCCTTGCCCCCTTTTCAGATTTTTTAAAATTGGTATTATATATTAAAACAATTTTTATAAAATCCAAGGAGGAATTCAACCATGACTATAATGGCGTTTCAGTACAAAGTTGTATCGGAAGCCCCGATTCTGGTTGCGTATAACAGAGACGAACATATAGAACGCCAATCAATGGCGCCGAAGATTCAGTCTGGGCGTCCGCGGGTGATATGCGGCATCGACCGTAAAAGCGGCGGTACATGGTTTGGCGTGAATCAACATTCCATGTTTTGCTGCTGTCTCAACCGGTTTAAGAAAGACGTTCCTTTTTCTCCGCGTTCTCGCGGCTTGCTGTGTCGGGAACTGCTTAATTGCCATTCCGCTCAGGAGGCGGCGCAGATGGCGATGTCCGAACTGGAGTCCGGATCTTATGCCGGCGTCAATTACGTCGTTGGCGATATGAATTCTGCCCATTGTATTTACGGCGGGAACAAGATTGAATGTATTGACATTAAGCCCGGTCTTCATATTTTTTCCAACGGAAATATGGACGATCCCTACGACGAATTGCAGGACTACTGCCGTCGTCAGCTGACGCTCTCCCGCCTGGACACGTCCGTTGCGTTCCTCGCCGTTTCCAGCCGAACGTTCTCCCGCAAGGCGGAGTTCCCCGGTCGAAAGTCTCTCATATTAGAGGGCGATACTTATCAGACGGTTTCGTCGATTTTGCTGTCGCTGACCTCCAGCAAGCACGGCGCTATTCTTCAGTACGCTCCCGGCAACCCCGGCGATGTCAATTATGATGACCATTCCGCGTTGCTTCGCCAGGTCTTGTCGACCGACAGAAGCTCGTCGAAAGCTCAAAACAACGAGAATTAATCCACTTTCATATAAAGTAATTGCATAGAATCGCTTCCGCTGGTTGTTTTATTACAGATCGGCGGGAGCTTTTTTATTGCGCTGTTCACAGATATGAGTTAGATATTGTTAGAAATAACAGTATAAAATTATAGTATAATCACTAAAGAATTATCCGTTCGTGTATTTTGGATAAAAAATATTTCGAAAACGCCCATTTGCGTAAAAAAAGTTCTCAAAGTATAAAAAAGTTCTCAAAGTATAAAAAAGTTCTCAAAGTATAAAAAAGTTCTCAAAGTATAAAAAAGTTCTCAAAGTATAAAA
>CACXSS010000372.1 GCA_902770245.1 uncultured Planctomycetota bacterium
CTGCTTTCTTTGCTTCGCTGGCGTCGTCTGCCGCTGTCGTATGTGACAGACGGGCAGAGCGTTCCGGAGGACTTTCAGGTCGCCAACGCCGCTCAGCTGGCTCGTTTGGCGTTAGGAGAAAAGGAATGAAACGCGCCTTTAGCGTTTGTTACATAAACCACAACTTACCACTCGCAACTATTATAACTTGATTTCATTTTGGAGTTTAATATGACAGCAGGAAATTCGGAAGCCGTTCGTAAACTTTGGGTCGAATACAAGAAAAATCCGACGCCGGCGCTGCGAAATCGTTTGATGGAAATTTACATGCCGATCGTCAAGCATAACGCAGAGCGGATTCGAACCCGTTTGCCTGGCAACGTTGAAATTGACGACCTGCTTCAGGTTGGCGCGATTGGCTTGATGGACGCGATTAACGGTTACGACATCGACCGCGGCGTCAAGTTTGAGACGTTCTGTTCCGCCCGGGTTTGCGGCGCGATTCTCGACGGTCTGCGAAGCATGGACTGGGTTCCGCGTCAGGTTCGCACCAACGCCACCAAAATGAAAGAAAAGATTCGCGAGATGGAAGGCGTCCTGGGCCGCATGCCGCTGGATACTGAAATCGCCGCGGAACTCAACATGCCGCTGGACGAAGTTCAGCGCATTATTCGCGACACCCAGATGACGACGCTCACCAGTCTGGACAAACGCTGGGATCAGGCGAACGACTCTTCCCGCAACATTCGGGAAATCGACGTTCTGGTTGACAAACGCTCGGAAGACCCCGGCAAGAAGCTCCAGAATTCCGAACTCATTCGCGTTGTTACAAAAGGGCTTTCTCAGAGCGAACGGTTGATTATCATTCTGTACTATTACGAGAACCTGACCATGCGAGAAATCGGCTTGACGCTCAACCTGTCGGAAAGCCGCGTCAGCCAGATGCACACGTCGATCATGCGCCGCTTGCAAGACCAGCTGGCAAACCGCAAATCGGAACTGGCGGCAAACTGAGTTTGCGCGGGTCAGTCCGTACACGGATTTTACGGATTAGACGGATTTTCACCGATTGGTTATTAGCAGTTCTTTACGTTATTTTCTCCCCTTACTAAAGTTTTTTGGAAAGGGGAGTTTGAGGGGAAGAACCTTTTTTTCAAAAAAGGTTTTCCCCTCTTTTTATTTCAACTTGAAAAAACTTCTCTAAAAGGGAGCCAGCTTGCTGGCAACCGAAAGTTTTTTCAAGTTGACGAGACGTGGGCAAACGTATCTAACGAAGATATAAATTGAAACAAACGTTTTTTATTTAGAACGCAGAGACCGCAGACTACTCGCAGAATACGCAGACGGGCTGGGAATGTGGCGACGACGCCAACTACGTTGTCTACGCCACGATTCCCGCCCGATTTTTTTTAAAATAATGTTATTTAAAATGCAACCGAATATATTTAAAAACGCAAGCGAACATCGTGTCATAGCCTGAGAATCAGGCGTAGATGACACATGGTCGCTTGCTTCTGCGTTCTCTGCGAGGAGTCTGCGTATTCTGCGTTCCCTTCTAAATCGACCCTCTAAACGTGCATGTAAGAAGAAGTCTCCCCCCTGCCCTGTTAGACGTAGTTGTCCCGGCTCGTCTAATCGCAGGCATTCATTGTTAGAGGCAAATTCTTTCTCAATCTCGTCGCTGTTTTTTAATTCAGCGACGAGAATTAAAGTCAATCTTCTTCTTTAACTAGTACACAAACTTTCTTTCCGTTATGACCTATAACGTGGTATCTTCCACAATTAGGGCAGCGCCAGACTTCATAATCCGTAAAGCTTATAAAGCTGTATATCCCTTTGTTTGATGCATACCAATTACGCCTTTGCTTGTTTGAAATTACCATCAAATATGTTTTCAGACCCTTCCATTGCGTCACTTAAAATATTGCCGCACTTACATTGTAATCCAGCCATTTATTTAACTTTCTAAAACCAAGTGAACAGATTTAATCGCGTTCGTGCCATTTGCCCTGCCCCATGCCGCGCCAGCGCCATTCCCACGGTTCGACCGGGTTTTTGGTGTTCCACAAGCCGAGCTTCTTTTTTCTCGCTTCGGTTTCAATCGCCTTGGCTTTTTCGTCTGTATAGGCTTTGCTGAACTGCCAGACGTGTCCGTTTTCCAGCATGTAGTATTCGTAGTCCAGATACTTTCCGTCTTCTTGTTTGACGGCGACGCGACCGACGATGCGTCCGTACTTGTCAACCTTGACGACCTGAACCAGAATCTCCTTGTCTTTGAGCATTTTAATGGCGGCTTTTTTGGCGGTGTCGCCGTAGGGCTGATCGTTTTCCGGGGCGTCGATACAGGCGCAGCGAACGCGGGCGGTCGAACCGTCCTCTTTTTCGACGATGAACGAGTCGCCGTCGCTGACCCAGGTTACTTTAGCTTTCAGCGCTTCCGCTCCCATAACGACGTTCGTCAGGAGCAGAGCAAATACAAATGTACAAAGTTTTTTCATTGGAATGCCTCTTTGAGTAGTTAGGAGTGAGGAATGAGGAGTTAACGCTTCGCGCTCTCCGACGATTCCTTTTGCATTAATATATATTATACACTTTTTCGACGCCTTTGCAACGGCTGGCGTTCCAGAAAATTTGTGTAACGAAAGAGAGTTATGGAGCGCCCGTTAAAAACTCACGCGGAGATGCGGAGACGCGGAGGATGTTCGCGAAGTTTTTTTAAAACACGAAAAACACGAAGAGAACGAAACAACACGAAAAGGGTGCGAGACTCCCGAGCAAATCTCACGCGGAGACGCGGAGAAAGTTCGCTAAGTTTTAAAGATTTCTTTGCGTTCTTTGCGACTTAATAATTCTTTGGCGGACAGTATGTCCGCGAACCCGCAGGTCGAAGCGCCTTTTCTACGTCAAAGATTTTCGGAGGCTTCCGCCGCAAGCGCCCCGCCTACTCCCTATTATTTTAATTTATACACGGTATAATCTATAGAACTAAAATGAACGTTTTGGGATCGCGGAGCGCAACTCCTCACTCCTCACTCCTAATTCCTAACTCAAAAAACAATAGACTATAACACACAACAAATTATGAATATAAATCCATCTATTGAAAACGCATATAAGGTACTGGACGGCAAAGAGTTGTCGCGAGACGAAGCCGTCGAGCTGACCCGGTCGGTCGGCGCGGACGATTTACTCGACCTGATTTCCCTGGCGAATAAGATTCGGAAAAAATTTGGGCCGGCGTTTACAGCGTGTTCCATAATCAACGCCCGATCCGGTCGGTGCAGTCAGGACTGCAAGTTCTGCGCTCAAAGCGGACGTCATTTAACTCAGATCGAAACGTACCCGTTAGTTTCTCCGGAAACGGCGCTGGAAGCGGCGAAGAAGGTCTACGATCAGGGCGTTCGCACGTTCGGATACGTTACCAGCGGACGCGGCTGGACATCGCCGGACGACGAGTTCCAGCGCGTTCTCGACGCCGTCGATTTGATTCTCGAGTCCCTGCCGGGCATGAAGGTCTGCGCGTCGCTGGGAATCCTGTCGGAGGAGTGCGTTGCCCTGCTGGCGAAACATGGCGTTTGGCGTTACAACATGAACATTCAGACTAACCCGGCGCGGTACTCGGAACTCATTGCAACGACGCATACCA
>CACXSS010000373.1 GCA_902770245.1 uncultured Planctomycetota bacterium
GGTGACCATCTTTGTTGTAAGCGTACCGCCGTCGAGATTGAAGTCGCCCGTCAGATTGAGCGTTCCAATCGAGTTGCCCGGCGAGAAAACGCCGCCATCATTTATCGTTAGCGTGCCAGTATAGTACTCTTTCATATCCAGACGTCCGTTGGAGACGAGAATGTCTTTAGCAAACGTTGCGCCGTCGGCGAGGTTGAACTGTTGAGTTCCTGCTCCCGTTTTGACGATGCTGACGTTGTTCGCAACGGAGCCGGTATAGTTGTACGTTTCGCCTTCGGGAACGTTAAGCGTCAACGTCGTTGCAGCGCCGGAGTTGTTGACAGAGCCTTTGTACTGAACTTCGTCAGAACTCATGTCTTTACCCAATCCGCCAATCGTTTGAGCGTATCCCGCCATATCGAAGAACGAGTTGTCTTTGATGAAATACAGACGTCCGGTTCCCAAAACGTTTTCCGCGCCAGCAACAATGCGACCGCACTGACCGGAGTTATAATCGTCTCCGACTTGCGTTCCGCCGGCGTAGGTATTGGATTTATTGAGATAAATCGTGCC
Source organism: uncultured Planctomycetota bacterium (assembly GCA_902770245.1). Classification (GTDB taxonomy): domain Bacteria; phylum Planctomycetota; class Planctomycetia; order Pirellulales; family Thermoguttaceae; genus RUG11551. Next base: position 553 of record CACXSS010000373.1, read on the forward strand.
GCTGTCGTCGCGAATAATCAGCTTGCCGGGACCGGAAATCTCGCCGGTAACGTTCATGCGTCCGCTCCAGCCAGCCATGAGACGGGAATCAGAAGCCAGATAAATATCCGTATTGATATTGGATATTGACGTTCCAGTGCCGTCGCCGTTATTCTGCAAGATGCCGCCGTCGAGTTCAAGCGCGGTTGCGTCTGAAATATTAACGGTTCTAAAATACCCGCTCTTGGCGATAATCTTTTTAGCAATATTGAGCGGTCCGTCATTTGCGGTATACCGCTGAGCGACAACCTTTTCATCTCCCGGATCGATGACTAAAACAATGCTGTCGTCAACGTTAAACGGGATGTTGGGAGTTATAATAGCGCCTGCGCCAAAAGTTAAAGTACCGTCGGTAACGTTGATCTTGCCGTCGTTGGCAAAATTGAACGGTCCCAGGGTTGTATCTCCGGTGAATTCCAGCGTACCGCCATTGACGTTTGTCGTTCCGAGGATGGTAAACGTTCCTGTGAATTTCTGCGTTGCCGCGCCTTCTTTGGTAATAGAACGACCTGCGGCTAAATCAACGTTTCCATTATAAACGTCTGTTCTGGTAGAGTCTGTAATTCCCATGCCAATGACGAGATGACCGTTGTTTTTGGAGATGATTCTCCCGGCGTTTTCGCCGTCAACGTCGCCGGTAACGCCGCCGACGTGCATCGTTCCGTCCCAAAGATCAACCGTTCCGTTCGGTCCGATGTTGAGCGTTGCCTGGTTGTAAGCTGAATCGTCTGAGTATTTCCAGCATTTGGGTTCCCATCCGCCGTTGACCAAGTCGCCTTCCTGAACGTCAATGAGGGCTTTGTCGGAAAGAACGATAGTAACTTTGCTGTCGTTGTCCTGGCTGGTAATAAACAGCTTGCCAGTTCCCGTCTTGACGAAATTCCCGTCGCCGGTAATTGTAACATTTTTGCTTGAATTCCGAACCAGCGAGTTGTTATCGTTATGGTCGCCAGTATCGGTTTCGGAGAACTTTAACGTTCCGCCTTCTGCAATGTTGATAGCCAGATCTGTGTTGTCGTTGCGAGGAACGGCGTTTTCAAAATAGAGGGTTGCGCCGTCTTGAATGTTTACCGGATTGACAACGTTAAAGGTCGACCCTGTTCCCGTCATCTTGAGAGTTGCGCCCGAGGCGATTGATACGCTGTCAGCAGCCAATGCGCCAGAAAAGCCCATTGTTCCTTCTGTAACGGAAATGGCGTCAACGTCTGCCGAGACAATTGTTTGCGACCCCGCGCCGGTTTTGGTTATCGTTCCCGACATCGTTGGCAGCGTTCCTGTATAGACGAAATTCGTTCCTTCCGCCGCGTTAAACGCAGGGGATTCCAGCAAGTTGGCGGTATTGCTGATTGAGTTCCCTCCAAAATTCCCGCCGGATCCGGTTTGGTTGTCGATGCCGTTAAAGACTTGGGAATACGTTGCCATGTCAAGGAAAGAATTATTGGCGCCGAAATAAATCGGACCGGTTCCCAAGGCGTTGTCCGCTCCCATGACCAGTCTGCCGAATCCGCCGTTGTTGTATTCGTCTCCAATTTGCGTTCCGCCGGTATAAGTATTGGTCTTGTTGAGGTAAACCGTTCCACTGTCGTTGCGCATAATGAGCTTGGCGGGACCGGAAATGACGCCGTTGACGTTAATGCTGCCGCCCCAGCCTGCCATCAAACGAGAATCCGCGCTGAGATAAACGTCTGTATTAATATCGGCAATGTTGTTTGACTCTGTAACGTCGCCATT
>CACXSS010000374.1 GCA_902770245.1 uncultured Planctomycetota bacterium
TTCCTGTAACTAAAGCTAAAGATACTGACGATTCAATGGGCATTCCCACCACGTCAACAGACGATCCCGCAGCGGCTGACACGCCGGAAGAACCAGCGGACGACAACCCCACGAACGAAGATTCACAAATTAATTCCCTCCTGGATTCCGCGAAAGCTTCTAAAGTAAAGACGTCTCAGGTTTCCTGGAGCAAACCGAATCCTGACGGAACCCCGTCTAATCGTTTGTCGAACATTGACGTTCGTTCTTCTCGCGGCGTCATCTTCACAATTTGGGCTCCCAATCAGGCGAAAGTTTACGTCAACGGCGCGCCCACCACGTCCACCGGGTCAAAACGCACTTTCGCGTCCGTCAATCTCAAGCCGGGTCTGAAATATCAGTACACCATTGACGCCGTTGTCGAAAAGGACGGCAAAACCTACTCCGAATCCAAGACGATCGTCGTCGGCGCCGGCGACGTCAAAACGGTTGCCTTTGCGTTCCCCGAACTCAATATCATTCCGTCCGATGAATGGAGCGGCGAAGGATTCTAAGTTCTTTGCTTAATCGTTTTAATAAACAAAAAGAATGTAGAGCGCTCAAAACTCTACATTCTTTTTTGTATGATTCTTTTCTGTTGTACGAATTGGCGATTGAATAAAACGAAGATTCTTTCTCCATCACTTCCCGGCGGAGTTCTCAAACCGTTTGTTTTATGATCTACGGATTAACAACCAGAACAAAACTCCGAGTAAACGGCTGGCGATCTTCCGCTTCTCCATATACTTCCAAATGCCACGAAATGCGATTATGCGACGAATCAAAAGAGTGCATCGCGTCTTGCGGAATGGTTAACTCGAAAGTTTTCTCAAATCGCTCGTCTAATACAATATTGAAATCCTTTTCGGAAAGAAGGTTGGAACGATAAACAACCGTTTTTTCGCTGCGAATGTCTGTACCGTATGAATAGACGGCTTCTTCCTCACAAACCAAATTAACGTCCAGTTTGAAAATGTATAATCCGCCCATCTGAATCAGCAAAGCGGTTGTCGTTTGACCGGGATGAAGGGGCGCGTCGTTTATTTCCATAAGCGTTGGAGAAACGGACGTAGCCAGCTGAAGATTTCGGAAAAAATAGAAAAACAGCCCTATCCAGATCAATACAAACGGCAAGATAAAGCCCGTCAAAACCCAGTCTGGCTGACGATCCAAAAAACCGCCCAAGGCGACGGATACGCACGCTATGCACAGCACTCCCCACGCGATGCACAACATCAAAATAACGCCGAGACTCCCAATAGGCGAATTGTCAAGAGGAAGTCGATACTTCATTTTGACGCCTGGAGAGTCTATAATGTTGCGTATTGAAGGCGAATACGGATACTGTTTGACAAGCTCTGGCGATTGCTTATCTGACGCGTTTTGCGATGACAACTCTTCCGGATTGTCGGAAGGTCTGTTCTGTAATGCGCTGAAAAGGTGAGCGACTTTCTCTTGAGAATGTCCCGATCGGTACACATAAAGATGAATCAGCGGACCCAAACCGAGCAAAAACAGGGAAACAGGAACAATAAGCAGCGTAATATTCGTCCACGACCAATTATAAAACAAAACGGCTTTTTTCGGATTGTGCGGATCGTACCAGCAAATATATTTCCCGCCAATTTTAAATGAATCCAGCAGCTTTAACGCCTCGCTTTTTTGATAAGAATATCCGGAATTGCGAAGCGTATTAAAGTCGTACGTCCAGATGTCGTATTTTTTTAAAATCGTCTTTCCGGACTTGTCTGAAAGTATTGGCGTAGGAGCGGTATAGCGAATATGAATTTGAGGCCGATACAGATCTGTGTTTGGCATATTGACAACGCCGCGACCCACAACTGTACATTGAGTTTTTTGGTATTCATTGAAAAAACGCCATTGAGGCATAATCATCCAAAAGAATACCACAATAAAACCAATTATGCCGCCAATCGTAAAACCAAACGCCAACGCCGCCTCAATCCAGACTCCGGAACGACGGTCTGAAGGCGTTATACGATCTTCGATTTTTAATGAGGTCAAATTCAGACGAAGCGACATCTTGCCAGATTACGCTTTTACCTTATTGGGGGCTGACGCTTGACGCGATTTGCGATAAAAGCCAATTCGTTCCAGAGCGTCATAAACTTCGTTGAGAGTCTTTTCTCCAAAATTGGAAATGCTCAACAATCGTTCGCGAGAGCTTTGAAGTAAATCCCGAACTGTAAAGATGCCTTGTTCTTCAAGACAGTTTGTTGTGCGAAGCTGCAGACCAATTTCCG
>CACXSS010000375.1 GCA_902770245.1 uncultured Planctomycetota bacterium
GCGGACATATTCCCGTTCATGCGCACGTTCATTGACCATCTCAAAGAGCGTAATTTCTCGAACCGCACCGTCGCACTCATCGAAAACGGATCATGGGCGCCTCAGGCGGCGAAGGTCATGAAAGCCAACGGGCGAGGGTACATTCTCAACACGTCGTCCGTCGGCGCGTTTTTCTTTGGAAAGGGTTCTGTTGACTACTGCTCAACCAAAGCGTTTGTCGTCTCGTTTACTCGCGGTTTGGCTTGCGACTTGAAAGGAACCGGCGTTCGAGCGATTGTTTTGTGCCCCGGATTTGTCAGAACCGGGTTCCATTCCACGCCGGAAATGCTGGTTGACAAAGATCTCTACGGAAAGATTCCCAACTGGCTTTGGATGGACGCCGACTGGGTTGTAAAGAAAGCGATTCGCTGCGCCGAACATGGCTCAACCGTTATGCTTGTCCCGTCTCTGAAGTACAAAATCGCCGTCTTTTTCCTAAGACGGCTTTGGGTGTAATGAGAAGGAGAACAAAATGAAAAAACGCAGCGTCAAAGTTTTTACAATAATCATTCTTTGCATTCTGATTTTTGTTCTCCTGGCGCTTAGAAGCTCTTTTTCAAAAGTCGGGAATAATCAGATTGATCCTCAAAATCAAACGGATTATTTATCCAAAGGAATTCTCGAAGTCGAATTTCAGCCCTGTAAATCAGAGGACGCTGACAGAATCGGCGCTATCCGACATTATGCGGAAATATATCCTGATGAAATATACGCCGGCGATTCATTCTATGTTGTTATAAAAGCGAAAAACCTCTCAGACGCCCCCGTTGAATACGGCTGTCATATACTGCATTACACCTTATCGATTGCCGATTTCGACGCCGCCGAATGTCAACAGCGTCTTAAAGCGTATCAGGAAAACGTGAATGCGTATTACGACGATATAAAAAGTAACAAACTGATTCTCATTTTAACGCCCTCAAGAATGGTGGACATAGGCGTTCCATTCAAAATTGCAGCGCATTCTGACGTCGTGGAAGATAAACGACGATTTGAGATTCCGTATCTGAATCAATGGGAATTGCCTTCCTGGCGCAGGACGCTTCAGACGCTTGACCCGCAGGGAACGACCGTCAATCTTTTGCTGTTCATTCGGGAGTATGACGAACTGGCGCTTATCCCAATTAAAATCAAACCGCGTCCTGATCATGAAATGCGGCTTTTGGATAAATGGCATACTGAAATGAGCAAGCAGGAAGACTTTTTATTCGTCCCGGAGGATTTGGAATGGGAACCGTCTGCGGATAAAAAAATCTCATTTATATCAATTCATGGAAACAGCTTTTTTCCCAGCCGCTTTCCGATTGCGTATTTCAATGGCCGCGATGGCTTTTACAAACCTTCCAGCTCCAACGCGCCCAAGACGATTCAAGATTGGCGAGATCTGGAGTCGTCGCTTGTCTTGTCTACAATGCGAGACGAAATCAGAATGACTCGTTTGTTGCTGGAGTATTACGACGCGTCAGGGGAAAAGCAGGATAAAAAACTGGAGGAAATAAAATCGTGGCTGGAGTCGCTGCCGGCAGTTCAGTCGTCAATTCTCGCGCGCTATTACGACGCCCCGAAAGATTCTCCGCTTTACGAATCCGCTCAGAAAATAAAGCCTGTAATCGAAAGGTTTAGCTATTAGCTTCTCAGGCGCCAACTTGTCGGATGAACCAAACGCTCAAATTCTGGGCGCTCGGTTCTATCCCCACTGTCTATTGCCTTGCATTTGGTTCGCCTTCGGCGAACTGCGTAATTATGTTCGCTTTGCTCACACCCACGGGTTTACACCCGTGGCTCGCCTATATTATCACGTCATTACCATCTACCAATCTATTCCCTACTTCCTATTCCCTACTCCCTCACTTTTGCCATATCGGCAAATAGTTGTTTTCCAACTGAAGGACGATTAGAGCCATGGCGGTGGCATAGTCTTTGGAGAACTCGCTTGACCAGCTGCCATCGGGATTTTGGGCGGCAAGTAGAACCGGAACGATTCGGTTTCGCCACGTCTGCCAGTCTTTTTGCTGTTGTCTGTATGCTCCGGAAAGATAATAAATCGCGTAGTACGGATAATCCTCGTTAAATCCCGGTAACGGCGACTGCGCTTTTTTGGCGAACGCGGTTTGAAGATGTAGATTGAGATATTCAAACGATTTTCCCAAGGCAGGGTTGTCGTTCTGCCCGGCGGAATACAGAGCCGCGACGACGGCGGCAGATCGCGGCAAGGCGCTTTCTCCCGAAGGACTCAT
>CACXSS010000376.1 GCA_902770245.1 uncultured Planctomycetota bacterium
TAGAGCTGCTGTTTGTTTCAAAAACGCCGTTTCGGATACAATAGTTTAGGTTTTTGACAATGTACATCGTTTAATTTCCTTGTTAAATATTTGACAATTCAAAAAATGAATGTAACAGATTTTAAAAAAGTTGCAAGCGCTGTGGGGAAGTACTTCTGTTATCCGCAGAATAAACTTTGTATTCAGATTTATCCATCAGAATGCAAACCGGGCGACCCTGTGCGCCCCGGTTTGCTCAAATTATCGATACGGCGACCACGTTGGACGCGCCGTCTGACTTGCCGGCTTAGCCGCTGGCGCAGTTGGATTTGCTGACGCAGCAGGGTTTGCAGCGGGAGCGGAGGCGGACGCGTTTTGACCTATCGGCATGCCGGGAACGGCGGTCGAGGCTGACATTGTCGGGCTTGCCGAATTCGGGCTGGACTGCGGATCTGTCAAAACCATGGCTGGCGGGATTTCCGTTCGCGTTCTGTCCTTCAGAGCTTCCACCTGCGGCGAGGCGACGACGATAACGCTCTTCGAGATTTCGCCCTGCTGAACTTCCCCAACCGGTTCCGATTCGGACTCAATTTGAGGCAGAGCGTCCGCTTCCGCAACTTGCTCTTCGATGGGCGCGTCAACGGAATCGTCAATCGGCAGAGCTTCTTCCTGCGGCGGCGTCCACAGAGCGTATAAAATGCCGTCCATCTGAACCTGCTGACGGGTTTGCAATCTGGCGCCCTGTCCGTCTTCCATACGAACAAAGACGTCAAGAGCTTTGCCTTTCGGCTTGTCTTTAGGCCACGCCAATTCAAACAGAATTCCATCTGGCTGCGGCGCTTGTTTGATTTGCGCTTCCACCTGCGACGGCGAGATGTCCCAGCGGGCGACTCGCGCCTGTTCGCCTTGCAGCAACGGATCGAGAGCGACAATGGTTACCTGTCCAATCGCAACGGCAAATTCGCCCTGTTTTGTGCGGCAGTTGAGAACCATTCTCAATCCCTCTTCCTGATTCTCGAAATCAATCTGAAGCGGACCGATCTGTTCCGGGTCAAGCGAAATCTCCGCAAGGTCGGAAACGTTTACCGTCGGCAGCAAACTCATCTGCGGCATCGCAGGCTGAAGGTTCGTCTGAGAGCCGTTGCCGTTTCTAAACAGATTTTTCGGAACCTTCTGCGATGGCGAATTCGGAACGGAAATATTTGGTTCGGCGTTCGGGTCAACGTTAAGCTGATCCAACGGGGAATCGAAATCGCCCGCCGGTTGAGCTTCCGGTTCTTCTTCCGCCTGACCGCTGTCAGGATTAACCCATGAATGTCGAGCAGAATTATTAATCGGGGAAGGAGACGCAGTCGGCGCAGGACGAAAAGACGAGGGTTTAGGTCTAGGCGCGCCTTTGCCGGCTGGAAGCTGCGCTTCCAGAGCGTTAATTCTTCGCTGCTGATGCTGCATAAACGCGTAATTCTCCTGAATCCGGCGTTCTAACGCGATATTTTCCTGTTCCAGCTCCTGCTGAGCCTGACGAGACGTTTGACAGCCCAAGAGCGTCAACGCGCCCAACGTCAGCGCGGCGGCAGCGGTCGTTTTAAAAACGTTAGAAAGTTCGGATAAAATCATATATGGTTACGGGAGGAATTACGCTCAATTTGCGTAAAAAGGCTAAGGGCTTTTTACTCATTTAGAAAGCCGTCAACGATAAAAGCTTTCTGTCGCGCTCTAGCCCAAGAGGATACAATACCCTGTGTTTGCTGCAGGGCAGAATATCCCGGTTTCTCAATCTTGTAGCAAATATTTCAGATTTAATCAAGAGGAATTTTTTAAAATTGTAATTAGTACTTAGTGCATAGTACTTAGGACGCAAAGCGCTGCTCCCTATGCACTATGCACTATGCACTATGCACTAGCACGAAATACAATCATGTTTTGTTATCAATGCAAAGACGCCGCCGGAGGCTGCGGGTGCGTCGTTAAAGGAGAATGTGGGAAAACCAATCCATGCGCTCATTTACAGGATTTACTTATTTTAATAACCCAGGGAATAAGCGTATACGCAGCACGAGCCAACGAGCTGGGAGCTTTCGACGGCGACGTCAATGACTTCATTCAAAACGCTCTCATTGCCACCATGACCGGCGTCAACCATGACGTTCAAAGCATTCAGAGCCTGATTCATCAAGCGACCGGCGTTCGCGGACTGGCAAAGACGCTATACGAAATCGGCTGCGCTCAAACCCGTTCCGAACCATATCATCTTACCGGTCCGTGGGACG
>CACXSS010000377.1 GCA_902770245.1 uncultured Planctomycetota bacterium
ATTCCATTCCTTATTCCCTAAAGTTGCGAGTTGCGAGTTGCGAGAAATTTATTTAAGGCGCTTGCGTCAACTCCTCACTCCTCACTCCTCACTCCTCACTCCCTACTCCCCCCATGTATTCCTATACAAATCATGCCGTTCTTCCTGCCGGGCAGACGTCCGGGCTGTGTACGTTTTCTCTCTGGAGCGTTAAGTCGCCGACGGTTGACCTTGTTTTGTACGAATCGGCAGAGGCGTACAGAGCAGGGCGGGCGGCGAAAGTCGTTGTGATGACTCCCGCGGAAAGAGGCTGGTTTACCGCTCAAGCGGAAGTCGGGAAAGATTGGCTGTACATGTTTCGTCTGGCGGACGGGAAACAGTATCCCGACCCGCGCAGCGCAGCGCAGCCGCTTGGCGTTCACGGTCCGTCGGGCTTGAGAACGGCGGCGCCGGACGACCTCGTTCCTTCCTCCTGGCATGGCGTTGAGTACAAAGATCTGATTATCTACGAACTCCATCCAGCCGCATTTGTAGGGAAGAAGCCTGACAATCAATCCTACTGGGCTGCGGCGGCGGAAAAGCTGGAATATATCAAAGACCTGGGCGCGACGGCGGTGGAAGTCATGCCGGTTGCAGAATCACCGGGCATGAGCTGGGGCTACGACGGCGTCGATATTTACGCGCCGACTTGCGTTTACGGGACGCCGGACGAACTGCGCGCGTTCGTCGCCCGAGCGCACGAGTTGGGCTTGGCGGTTATTCTCGACGTCGTCTATAACCATTTCGGTCCGGAGGGCTGTTATTTAGGGGCGATTTCCGACTATTTCGATTCCCGGTATTCCAACCCGTGGGGAGCGGCGATAAACTATTGCGGGGAGAACTCCGACCCCGTGCGTCAGTTTGTAACGGAAAACGCCGTTTACTGGATTCGGGAGTTCGGGTTTGACGGCTTGCGTCTGGACGCGACCGATACGATTACCGATTTTTCCGGGCGGCACATTCTGGCGGATATCGCCTATGCGGTTCATAAATACGGGAAGTACAACAATCGGACGACGTTTGTAACAGCGGAAGACGACGACAACTATCGAATCAAAATTGATCCGCTAACGCATAATGGGTACGGTCTGGACGGCGTTTGGAACATCGATTTTCATCACGCTCTGCACGCTCTTGTAACAAGCGAGCGAAGCGGATTGTACGAGGATTTCAGCGTCAGCGAGCGATTTAAATCGCCGGCAGAAGCGCTTCTCAAGGCGTTTGTTGACGGCTGGGTATACGACGGCTTTTATCGGGAACGTTACAAAAAAACGTGGGGAACCGGTTTCGAGTACATTGATTCTACCCGGTTAATCGTCTACAATCAGACTCACGACCAGGCGGGCAACTGCGCGGAATCGAAACGATTGGGAACGAAGATCTCGCCGGCTGCGGCGCGGTTTGCCTCGGCGGTTACGATTCTTTCTCCCTTTACGCCGCTACTGTTTATGGGCGAAGAATACGGCGAGCAGAACCCGTTCCCGTTCTTTACGTCTTTTGAAGACGAGGGACTCAAACGGGCTGTTCGTCGGGGGCGTCAGCGGGACATGGAATACATGCACCAGCGGAAACTGCCCAAAGTCGCTGACCCGTTCGATCCCAAAACGTTCGAACAGGCGTCGCTGTCGTGGGCGTCTGACGTTTACGAACAACGCTTGCAGCTCTACAAAGACCTCATCGCCGTCAGAAAGCAGACGGGCGTTGCCGGTCAGTCGTTCAAGCCGTACGCTCAAGCCAACGGCGCGGGACTGCTCTATTTCCCGACCGTATCGGGGGAGAGTCAGCCGTCCATCCTGACGTGGCGCTGGACGGTCAGCGGCAAAGACGGGTTCCGACAGGACGATCAAACTTATATTGCTGTTGCTAACGTAACGCCAGACCCGGTTCCCGTTCCGCCGGACATGTTTGACAACGCGCTGTTGTCTACCGAATGGACAATCTACGGCGGGAGCCGAACGGATGAAACTTCTGCCGTGCTGCTTCCGTTTGAAGTCGCTGTCCGGCGCCGGGCGTAGAGGAATTAAAAACAGAACATATAGCGCAGTTGTTTAGACTGCGCTTTTTTTATGGTTCTTCCGGCAAGTCCGTACCTGTGAGCTAAAATAAGGTTTATTTAGGGTCTATTAAGTCCCACACGGAAAGCACGGATGAAATGGATTCACACCGATTGTTTATTTTTCATACTTGCATTATTGGCAAGACTTGATTTCCTTTGTATTTTTAAT
>CACXSS010000378.1 GCA_902770245.1 uncultured Planctomycetota bacterium
AAAGACGTTGTCTCAATGGGTGGATTTTTTCAAAAACGGTCATGAAAAAACGGAGGCGGAAATGAACGATTTACTTTCAGACGAAGGATTGGCGCTGGCGATCAGGAAATATCGCGCTCTGTGTCAAGACCCAACGCTTAGCGAACTTGCGATGATGCAGGAGAAAGCCGAACGCGACCGTCAGGCGGAGTTGGATTACGCCCTCGAAGAAGGGCTTGCCAAGGGAATGGAAAAAGGAATGGAAAAAGGACGTGCGGAAGGACGTGCAGAAGGGCGTGCGGAAGGACGAGCAGAAGGACGAGCAGAAGGACGAGCGGAAGGACGTGCAGAAGGACGTGCGGAAGGGTTAAAGAATACAATCGTCAGACGTTATTCTAAGCAGTTTCCTGGTTCTGACGCGTCTAAAATCCAGCAAACGCTTGAGTCTGTATCCGATGAAGAGCGTTTGAACGTTCTTTTAGACCTTATTTTGGACAGTGAAACGGAATCCGAGTTCTTTGCCAAAGCTCAACAGACGCAGTAAATCATTCCCTCACTGTTTGCAATAAATCAGGCGGCTTCTATGCCGCCTTGTTTTTTTGGAACTAATTTCGATTAAAACGTCCAGAAAAACAGTCAATAATTGGCGGCTGCAAAAAAGAAATAAAACCATCAAAATTTTTCTGGTCAAGAATTTGCAAAAAACAAGCAAAAAAATCTCTTATTCCCCCTTGTAAATCTTTGAGGGATAATTTATAATACATATATAGAGTAAACATATATTTTTCCTACACACCATAAACAAGGAGACAACATGCATATTCCTGCTGAAATGTTAAATGGTCCGATTTGTCCGGTTACAGCAACTGTTGCTGGAGTTACGCTTGCCGCCGCGGCTGGCTGGGCGTTTACTCATCGTACAGAACCCATCGTTCAATCCGTAAAGAAATTTATCGGCGTTACCGCGATTGTATTTGCCCTTCAGGCGCTCAACTTCCCGATTTGGCAAGGCATTTCCGGACACTTTATCGGCGGCGTCTTGGCGGCGGCGATTCTGGGTATTCCATTAGGAATCATCAGCATGGCAGCCGTCCTTGCAATTCAGGCTGTCTTCTTTGGAGACGGCGGCATTGACGCCCTCGGCGCAAACATTATCAACATGGGCATCGTCGGCGCCGGCATCGGCGGTCTGATTCGTCTTGGCCTTAACAAACTCGGATCAAACAACCTCGTTTCGACTGGCATTGCCGCCTTCCTCGGACTGGTTCTGGCTGTCCTCACGCTGGACGCTGAACTGATCATTTGCGGAAAAGGTTCAATGGAAGTTTTCAAAGCCCTCATGTTCGCTCACCTGCCGTTAGCTGTCATTGAAGGGTTGATTGCCGCCACGCTTTACGCTGTTTTGACCGGAGATCTTCGTCAGCCGTCGCTGCGTTTCTCCGTTGTTGCAGCAGCTATTGTTGTAGTCATCACGGTCGCTCTCCTCTTCTTCCCCGGCGCCAGCGAATTGCCGGACGGCTTGGAATGGACGATTGAACAGTGCAACCTGGTTTCCAGCTTATAATTAAGGGGTTTCCATGAAAGCAGCCTGGTTCGACTGTCATTCTGGAATTAGCGGCGATATGACGCTGGGCGCTCTGCTCGACGCGGGCGTTCCCATAGACGTCTTGCGCTCTGCCGTTCAGTCCGTCCTGCCGACAATTACCATAGACGCTCAAAGCGTTATGCGTCACGGGTTCCGGGCAACGCAAGCGTTAGTTGGAGAACAAACCGACAACGGCGCTTGCCATCACGAGCATGAACATCATGACCATGCCCATCATCACGCGCACTGCCATCGAACCATGGCGGATATTTGCGCGATGGTCTTAAACGCAGCGGGGCTGACGGACAAAGTCAAAACGGAAGTCATCGGCGTTTTTGAACTCATTGCTCAGGCGGAAGCGCGAGCGCACGGATGCAAGGTCGAACAGGTTCATTTTCATGAAGTCGGCGCGGCGGACTCGATCGCAGACATCGTCGGTGCTGTTGCCGGTTTGAACTGGCTGGGCGTTGAAGCCGTCTACGCCTCTGCCGTTCCGACGGGCTGCGGCACGATTCAAATCGCTCATGGCGAGGTCTCCGTTCCAGCTCCGGCAACGGCTCAGCTTTTAACCGGCGTTCCGCTGGCTCCGTCAGACATCCCGTTTGAATTAACCACTCCCACCGGAGCGGGGATTCTCAAGTATTACGTCAAACGCTTTGGGCAGATGCCGCCCA
>CACXSS010000379.1 GCA_902770245.1 uncultured Planctomycetota bacterium
TCATTTCATAATCTGATCAAACAGCGCCTTGTCGTTGAAGAAGTCCTTCTGAGATTTCTCCCAACCGCCAAAAACGTCGTCGATTTTGAACAGTTTCAGTTCCGGGAATCTGTCCTTGTTCTTTTCCATGACAGATTCATCGGACGGACGATAGAAGTTCTTCGCAATGACTTCCTGAGCTTCCGGCTGATACAGGTATTCCAAGTATTCCTGAGCCATCGCTCTGGTGCCTTTTTTGTCAACGTTTGCGTCTACGATGGACACCGGGGGTTCCGCAACGATGGAAATGCTCGGAACAACGATTTCGATGTCAGCGTCGGGGCTGTTCTGCATGTAAAGCAGAGCTTCGTTTTCCCACGCCAGCAGGACGTCGCCTTTCTGGTTGACGACAAACGTGTTGGTCGCGCCGCGAGCGCCTTTGTCCATAACCGGAACTTTAGCCTGGTTAAACATCTTTGCCATCGCTTCGTTAGCTTTTTCCTGAGCGGCGGCAACTTTCTCCGCCTGAGCCGGGTCAGCAAGAGCGGCTATATAGCCGTCCAAACCGCCGTCAAAATTCTTGTCCAAAACGTATCCGTACGCCGCCAGGAAGTTCCAGCGGGCGCCGCCGGACGTCTTCGGGTTGGGCGTGATAATCTGAACGTCGTCGCGGTCGATAAGGTCATCCCAGTCCTTGATGTTTTTCGGGTTCCCTTTACGAACCAGGAAAACAACCGTAGACGTGTACGGGCAGGAGTTGTTCGGAAGGCGCTTCTGCCAGTCCTTCGCAATAATCGGCGGATTGGTGTTTTCGATAATCGCGTCGATGTCGTAAGCCAACGCCAGAGTAACGACGTCCGCTTCCAAACCGTTAATAACGCTGGAACTCTGCGCTCCAGAACCGCCGTGAGACTGGTTCACTTTAATGGGCGTTCCGTGCTTTTCCAGATAATACTTTTCAAAATGTTCGTTAACGTCTTTGTACAGCTCGCGAGTCGGGTCGTAGGATACGTTCAACAATTCCGGCGTGGACGGTTTGCAGCCCATAAACGCTACGGACAACGTCGCCATAATCAGGCAGGACAGCGACAACAATTTTTTCATAATTAAAACCTCGTAATTACTTAATCCAGCGCCGCATTAAGCCCTAAATACAGGCGTACAAAAACGACGCTTTCAATATAAAAACAAAAAAGTCGTCCAGAAGTTGACTTCGAGTTATATAATTTGAGGATATAACCCTGCAAATCTGGATTTCTTTATACACTTTATCGCTATTTTCCCTTTATTTCATTAGATTATTTTTCACATATTAGCAATTTTACCAATTCTTGTAAAGAGCAAAATAGAGAAAATGGGAGAAGAGAATGGAAGGCGGTAATGAAGCGACCAACGGGAGCGTAATTACGCAGTTCGCCGAAGGCGAACAAAACGCCTATTCCCTATTCCCTATTCCCTCAACCGCATTCAGCGACAAAATAAACAGCAACTCCCCTGCTCTGTTAAGATAGGTCATTATTAGAGGATTGACAAGCTCTCCGGCGGGGGCGTTTCGGACAACGGAAACGACGCAGCGTTCCGCCCTTCTCGCAGCGGCGCGGGCGGAAAAGAGCAACGCCCCGAACTGGTCCCGCGGCGGATCGACAAACTTCGGTTCCGGTTTGGGAAATTGGGCGAGGTCCTGTTCCAGAGCGTCTATCATTTCCTGACCAACCCGGGGTACGCCGGCGCGTTTCGGCTGCGGCGCCGCCAACTCTCCCGACAGAATAAACGTCTCTTTAATCAGCCGGTCGAGAATTACCATAATTGAAGTTGCGAGTTGCGAGTTGCGAGTTGCGAGATGATTCTGCGGCGCAAAGGCGCGAGCGACGCCCAAGGCGGAGGTCAGTTCGTCGACCGCGCCCAACGCTTCAATTCGATAATGATCTTTGCCAACGCGAGGCCCGCCGTTTAACGCGGTCTCGCCCAAATCGCCGGTATGATTCATGGGGAATGGGGAGTAGGGAGTAGGGAATAGGGAATAGTATTGTTTAACTATATTATACCTTGGTCTAAAAATGAGTCAATTACCAAGCGTAAATAAACATTAATTTTGGTGCGATAAATCTTATGGTTCGATAGATAAAATTAAGACGATGATCTGCGTCCTGAAAGGACGCTATTTCTATAACCGTCGACTTTAGTCTACGGACGGCGAAGACTTCTCCTCCTCTTAATCGAATCCCGCCCCTTTTACCCCTCA
>CACXSS010000380.1 GCA_902770245.1 uncultured Planctomycetota bacterium
ATTCCGGCGCAGCTCTCCAAAAGCTGTTCCGCCAAGGCGCCCGCCGCGACTTTCGCCGCCGTCTCTCGAGCGCTGGAGCGTTCCAGAATGGCGCGAATCCCGTCGAGGTACTTTCGTGAACCGGACAGGTCGCCGTGTCCCGGGCGCGGTCTTTCCAGTTCCGGCATTTGCGGGAGTTTATAGTCTCGATTTTTCACCCAAAGGGCGACGGGGCTTCCCAGCGTCCGGTTGACTTTTACGCCGGTCAGAACGTCGACGGAATCGGTTTCGATTTGCTGACGTCCGCCGCGGCCGTATCCGCCCTGACGAAGACGAAGCAGCGAGTCGATTTTATCTGTATCAATTTCCAGCCCGGCGGGGAAGCCGTCCAGTAAAGCCAGAATGCCTTTTCCGTGCGATTCTCCGGCTGTCAAATATGTCAATGCCATGGTTATGGATAAAAAGGGGAAAGGGTTAGGCGAGCCGGGGCGCGTTAGGCGCCCGGTTAAACCGCGAAGCGGTTCTTTTAGGAAACAGAGAGCAAAACGCAATCCGATACTTCGCCACTATATATTATACCAATACATATTATATATCAAAACGCCTTGCAATACCAGAGCAATTTTTCGGATTTTGGCCTCGGACGCTGGCAAATATGCCTTCCAAATTGCGTATTTTAATTCTTGAACGCTTGTAGAGAACCTATTACTCTTCCTCGACGGGCTTTTTAGGTCGAAGATTTCTGTAAATTATGTATGAAGTAATTAATATAACTATCAGAGATAAAAAGCCGCACAGGGTTATAGATACATAATCGCGTTCAAAAAGATACCAGACAATTTCAGGGTCCGCGCCGTACATATACAGGGAAAACCAAAAGGGGACGATTGAAAAACCGCGATGCGGATTGACGCTGGCTCCATGCTCGACTAAATACTGAACCAGTTCAAAATCGTCAAACTTTGCAGCTCTTTCCAACGCAGTAAAGTAATCGGAATTGGTAATGCTCGCATTGACGTCTACTCCCGCATAGTCGATAAGATAGTTCCATATATCTCTGTTATGAATAAAGTAAATATAAGCCATAACAGTAACGCCTTCGTATACGCCATTGACGTCAACCTTTTGATCGACGAGCCATTGAACCAGTTTCAAATTAGCGCTTTGAATTGCTAAATGCAATATTCCGTCAACTCTGGTTACGTCCAGCCCTTGCGCAACCAGCCATTTGATCATTTCCAGATTGCCGCGAGAAGCAGCGTGACGAGCAGCAGTGCATAAAACATCGTCCGCTTTTGATAAATCCAGACCTTGCGTTGCCAGCCATTTGACCAGCTCTATATTACCGCTGTCAACCGCAGGAATGAGAATGTCAGGTTTGTTAATTCCTTCTGCGCCCTGTTCAGCCAGCCACTGAACCATTTCCAGATTGCCGCTTTCGACGGCTTCATACAAGACGGATCGGTTGAAATCGTTTTTGACGTTGATATCCGCGCCCTGTTCAACCAGCCATTTAACGAGTTTCAGATTCCCGCTTTTTGCGGCGCTATACAAGGCGGTATAACCATGATTGCTTTTAGCGTTGACGTCTGCGCCCTGTTTGACGAGCCATTGAACCATTTCCAGATTCCCGCTTCCGGCGGCGACATACAAGACTGTATAGTCGAAATCGTTTTTTGCATTGACGTTCGCTCCCTGTTCTACGAGCCATTGAACCAATTCAAAATTACCGCTATATCCGGCGTTAAGAAGAACTTCGTCTAAATCATAATTTACATTTTGTTCAATGAGCCATACAACAGCTTTCAGATTGCCTTGTTTACTACAAAAATCCAAAAATCCATTCTTTTCCTCATTACAGTTTAGATCCTTAAGATTAGCGCCGCGTTCAACGCAAAAACGCATTATATCCAGACATTCTTTGCTTTTTGAAAACTTTGCAAGATCTCTTGAACTGCCTAAAAGACCATAGCCAAAATATTTAAAACTAACGTCAGCGCCTTGATCGGCAAGATATTTAACCAGTTCCAAATTGCCGTTACATGCAGCATAGCATAATACGCTTCGTTCGCCATAATCTTTTGCGTTAACGTTGGCGCCATTTGCAATGAGCCATTGAACCACTTCAAGATTATTGCGTTTAACCGCGATATGTAAAGCTGTACTTCTATCTCGGGCGACAGCGTTAACGTCTGCGCC
>CACXSS010000381.1 GCA_902770245.1 uncultured Planctomycetota bacterium
GTTTTGCAGTTTTGAGTCAGCGTTGCTGTTTTCCCGTCGTCGGAAATTGCAATCTCTGCATTGGTGTGCATCTGCCAGACGACGTTTTTCACGGAATTGTTAACTCTCGGTCCGATTTTATCGGCGATAACAACCGTCAGCCGCGTCCGGTCGAGCGTTACCGTTCTGAACGCGGAGCGAAGCTGAGATTTATACGCGTCGGTCAGATTGGCGGTTGCGGTTCCCTGTTCCGGGGTCGAGGAGAATTCGACAATCTTCGCAAACGCCCTGGGATTCTGGTTTTGCCCGTCGATTAAAAGCGTATTGTGTCCGCGCGTATTGAGGCGGTAATACGACCAGCGCTGACGTCCGAAATAGCCGGGCAGATCGTAGTTGTCGGTACCGAGTTCAAGCGCCCAACGAACGCCGTCTTTCGACAGCAGGAACGAGCCGAGGTCAAGGTGCGAATGGTTGACGGCGTTGCCTCCCGCCTTGAATCCGAGGTAAAGAGCGTTTGGATCCTGCCATTTCGACCGCATTGTTGCAATTTCCGCGTCACGGAAATAGAAGTCCATTTTCATTCCCTGCAGGTCGGCGCGTTTGGGCGAATAGTACCAGATGTAAACCGGATAGAGCATTTTGTCCGAATGCGGTTTTTCCGCTTTCAAAGACGCGAAGTCGTTCGTCTTGATTTTGATCTGTCCGCGTTCAAACTCCGCGTAATATGGATTATTGTATCTGTCCGCCAGCCAGAAGTGCATGCCGTTGGAAATATATGACGAATTGGAATCGGCAAAATTGAACGACTTTCCATCTGGAGTTGTAATCGCCATCTGGGAATCGACGGTAATGTCAAATCCCTGGACGTTTGTAATGCCAAAATCCGTTCCCAGCGACGATTCAAGCGTATTGACAAAAAAAGACGTATACAGAAGCGTATAGAGCCAATAGGCAGGACCTTCTTTCCAAATCCCGTCCGGCGCGAAAGACGCCATCGCCGTTGGAACGGTTGTAATCGACTGATGCAGAATATTGTTCGCAATTTCCCGCTTTTCCGGGGGGAGAGCGTCGGCAATCGCCAAGGCGCCCATTGCCATGCCGCCGTTACAGACCTGATTCCAGTTATAGGCGGATTTTCGCCAATAATTCACCTTCAAGCTGGGCAGAAGCCCTTTCTCGTAAATGGAGTTGACCAGCAGCTCCTTTTCGCTGTCCGTCAGAGAGTCGTAAAACCAGTCGTAGCCGATAGCAAACGCCGCCGTCATTTCCGCCGTGTCGAGAAAGTGCGACGGGTTCCAGTCCTTAAACGCGGCGGCAGCTTGCAGCTCTTTCATCGCTCTGGCTTTATACGCCGCTTTCTTTGCCGGGTCGTCTGTCATGCGATACGCGCCCGCCAGCGTCAAAACCTTTCGCAAACAAATTCGACATTGAATCAACAGACGCGGTCCGATGATAATATAACCAACGGTTTCCGGGGCGTTGACCAGCTCGTCCGCTTCCAACATCTGATTTTGAAGCAGCATTTGAAGAAACTCGTCTTTCTGAACCAGCTCTTTGACTTCCGCTTCCCGCTGCGGGGTAATCAGAATTCGCGGATGAGCTGGATTGAGTTTGGAAAAGTAGTCGGGGACGTCAGCGGCAAACGTAGGCGCGTTCGCCATTAAGACGATAAAACCGAGAATGAACAGGGCAGGGCATAAGGGATTTTTCATGGCAGACTCCGTTGGGGGGGAAGGATTAAAATTCAATTTATACACCCATTTTACTCTTATACAGAAACAAAAGCAATAGCGCCCCAAGAGATTTTTAGATTAAATTAAAGGCTCACGCGTTAGTTCGCGAAATTCGCGTGAGAATTTCTTTGGCGGCTGACACAGCCGCGATCCAGCGGGTCAAGCGGGCTTTCCACGTTCAGGAGATTTTCGACGGCTTCCGCCGCAAGCGACCGCTCAAGATGAGCGCTTGCGTAATTGCTCATTGCTCATTGCTAATTGCTAATTCTATCAGCTCCTCCCTCCTCACTTCTAACTCCTAACTCAATAAACCTCATTCAACATAATCGCCAAATTTATCTTTCGCCCCCCCTCCATATTATTTTAAAAAATGTTATAATCTTTTATATTAAGTTTGACGATAGTAATAGATAAATTTCTATCGATACAAGTTTAGCGGTACTTCCCCGCGCGGCGG
>CACXSS010000382.1 GCA_902770245.1 uncultured Planctomycetota bacterium
CGCCAGCCGGCTGGGAAAAATCGATAACCGCTTGAATTTCCGTATCTTCCGGCAGCGTAGACGTATACGGAACGCCAATAGTTCCAACGCCTGCGGCAACGCCGGCGTCTTCGCCAAGTTTAGGGAACAGGGCAAATTCAATCGCCCCGACAAGTTCAACGCGTTCGTCCTGAGTCCCGATGGCAATAAGCCGCTGACCCATTCTGCCGCCCGCTCCAACGATTGCAATTTTTACAGTCATAATATTGCTCGTTTGATGATTTGAAATAATTAAGGAAAAGAACGTACAACCATTCTTCCGCCATTTTCTATTTAATTATACTTGATTTCAAATAAAAAACAAGAGGCGAGACGGGAACAGGGACAATTATCTTACTTTTATTTTTTCAGAAAAATTTTGGGCGCCGGGGGGTTGCAAAGAGTTCGGATTTGGGTTACAATATTGTTAAAAGTAGATAATCAATAGCATCGTTATACATATCAACAGAATCGTTTTTTAGAATCTGTTTTCAAAGGAGTACAAAGCAATGAATGCTCTCACTAACTCGCTTGAATGGAATTCCATCATGAAAAAGACGCTGACCCTCGTTCTGGGCGGAGGACGCGGCACTCGTCTGTATCCGCTAACCAAAATCCGTTCCAAGCCCGCCGTTCCGGTTGGAGGCCGCTATCGTCTTATCGACGTTCCGTTGTCCAACTGCATTAACAGCGGTTTGCGTCAGATTTACGTTTTGACGCAGTTCAATTCCAAGTCGCTGCACCAGCACATTCGAAGCTCGTATCAGTTCGACGTCTTCCGCCGCGGTTTTGTAGAAATCATGGCGGCTGAACAGACGTTCGAAAATAACGACTGGTATCAGGGCACCGCCGACGCAGCGCGTCAATGTCTGCGATATCTCAAAGACAGCGATTGCGAGTACATTCTCATTCTGTCGGGCGACCAGCTCTACCGCATGGATTTCCGGCTGATGATGAAAACGCATTTGGAACTCGACGCCGACGCTACTATCGCCGCCATTCCCGTCTACGCCAAAGACGCGTCCGGGCTGGGCGTTATGCGCGTTTCAGACGAAGGATTGGTTGAAGGTTTTCTGGAAAAGCCGCAAACGCCTGAAGAACTCAAAATCGTTGAAACCGATCCCGACTGGATTACCAAACGCGGCATCGAAGCCAAAGGCAGAACCTGCATCGCCAGCATGGGCATTTACCTGTTCAACCGACAGAGCTTGATTGACTCTCTGGAAAAGACGGATTATCAGGACTTCGGCAAAGAAGTCTTTCCCGCCATGATGCGTTCGCGCCGAGTGGGCGTTCATCTCTTTGACGGCTACTGGGAAGATATCGGTACGATTAAATCGTTTTACGAAGCGAACCTGGCGCTGGCTCGTCCGAACCCGCCGTTTAACTTCAACGACGTCGACGCGCCGATTTATACAAAAGCCCGATTCCTCCCGCCAGCTCAAATTTACGGCGCCAACGTTGCCAACAGCCTCATCGCAGAAGGAACTCGAATCGAAGCGGGCGCGGTTATCGAAAACTGCGTTATCGGGGTTAGAACCATTATTGGCGCGCGGTCGGTTATCCGAAACTCCATTATCATGGGTAACGATTTTTATCCGCAGGAAGCCAACATGGCGTGGTCAAGCGTTCCGCTGGGAATCGGCAAAGACTGCACGATTGAAAACGCCATTATCGACAAAAACTGCTGCCTGGGCAACGGCGTGAAGATCATCAATCCAAACAAGATCGTAAACCAGGACGAGAATGAATACTGCGTTATTCGAGACGGCATTGTAGTCGTCCCGAAGACGTCGATCATTCCAGACGGCACGGTTATTTAGAGTTTCAAAAACGTTCAAAAACAAAAGGCGAGTCGGAAACAATTCCCAACTCGCCTTTTTTGTTTCGTCACGCGACGAACAGGAGCGTTTTTATTTCAGCTCTTTAGCGATTGATTCGATCAGGTTCTTCGCTTCGATGATTTCTTTCTTCTGGCGTTCCGGCTGATCGGGAATTTCGCGTTCGATGGTAATCGGGCCGGTGTATCCGATTTCTTTCAACGTTTCGACAAACTTGCGGGCGTTGACCTGTCCCTGTCCGAACGGAACTTCCTGTCCCCATTCCTTGCCGGGGTTCTTCGCCCACAGAGC
>CACXSS010000383.1 GCA_902770245.1 uncultured Planctomycetota bacterium
CTTACCTACGGCTGCCAAAAGAAGATTATCCGCGTTGGACGTTTTTGCGGTCAGTACGCCAAACCCCGTTCCAAGGAATGGGAAACGCGCGACGGCGTTACGCTGCCCGCCTATCGCGGAAACATGATTAACCACCCGGAATTCTCGCCGGAAGCCCGACGCTGCGATCCGAAACTGCTGCTGGACGGGTACTGGCATTCCGCCATGACGATGAACTTCATTCGCGGTCTGGTTGACGGCGGCTTTGCCGACATGTATCATCCGGAACTGTGGGATCTCGATTTCCTCGACCTGACCCAGCAAAACGAGGACTACAAGAAGTTCATCAACACCATTTCCGACGCGATTCGCTTTATGGAAATTACCGTCGGGCGCATCAGCGATTTGAAACGCACGATGTTCTACTGCTCGCACGAAGGGCTTCATCTGGATTACGAGCAGGCGCAGACGCGTCTGGTTCCGCGCCGTCCGCAGTTCTACGATCTTACGGCGCACATGCCCTGGATCGGAGACAGAACGCGCAACATCGACGGCGGACATGTTGAATTCTTCCGCGGCATCGCCAACCCGGTCGGCATGAAAGTCGGTCCGACGATGGAACCGAACGAGCTTGTCGATTTAATCAAGATTCTCAATCCGGAAAACGAGCCGGGCAAAGTCGTGCTGATTCATCGATTTGGCGCCAACAAGATTCAGGACAAGCTCCCGCAGCTGATTGAAGCGGTTAAGGCGGCGAACCTGTCAGTCGTCTGGACGTGCGACCCGATGCACGGCAACACGATTACCACCAACGCCGGCGTCAAAACGCGATACTTTGAAGACATTCTGGGCGAACTCCGCCTGGCGTTTGTTATTCACCATTGCGAAGGCACTCACCTGGGCGGCGTTCATTTTGAACTCACCGGAGAAAACGTTACTGAATGCATCGGCGGAAGCTGCGGTCCGACGGAAGATGAACTCGGAAACGATTACCAGTCCGACGTCGACCCGCGTCTGAACTACGAACAGTCCATTGAAATGTGCCTCCAGATTGCTCAGTACATGAATCAGGCGAGATCGCATGCGAAATGAGGCAGTAGGGAATAAGAAGTAGGGAATAGGGAATAGTTTTTCCTATGCACTATGCACTATGCACTATGCACTAAACACTAAGCGCCAAGCGCTAAACACATCCAAATGAAAATCCTTCTAACCAACGACGACGGCATTCTCGCGCCCGGTCTGGCGGCGATGGCAAAAGAACTCGCTGCCCTGGGAGACGTTGCAATCGTCGCGCCTTTAATGGAACAAAGCGGAGTCGGACATGCAATCACGTTTCTGGCTCCGATTAAATATCGCGAAGTAACCGTCAACGGTCAGTTTTGGGGCTGGGGAATTGAAGGCACGCCGTCCGACTGCGTCCGAATGGGGATTGAAGCCCTGCTCGACTCGCGCCCCGACCTGGTTGTCAGCGGAATCAACAGCGGACTCAACGCCGGCATCAACGTCCATTACAGCGGGACGTGTTCCGCCGCAATCGAAGGGCGATTTTTCGGCGCGACCTCGTTTGCCGTCTCGATTCAAAAAGACGCTCCCGACTTGTACGCTGCCGCCGCTAGAATCGCCGCTCAGATTATTCGTCAGACGCTGGAACGTCAAACCGGCGGAGCGCGGCTGTACAACCTCAACATGCCCAATCGAACAATTCAGGCGTACCTGGACGGCGTGGAGCCGGAAATCGCCTTTGCGCCGATGGACAATCGCCTGTACGGAGAAAAGTTCGTTCGCGGCGAAAGTCCGTTTGGATTGCCGTACTACTGGTGCGCCGCCAACGGCGTTCATGAACCGCCGGAGTTTCGGTCGGATATTACCGAACTCAAAGAGGGAAAAATCGTACTCACGCCGCTGGACTACAACATGACAGATCGCGGATATATGGATTCCATGACGCAATGGGGGCTGAAAGTTTCAACCGACGTCCCGCCCGCTGAACCCGACCCGGACAAAGAATATCCGGATGTATACTTAAAGAGAATGTAATTTGAGGCAGTAATTTATCTACTATTGCCTACTGCCTACTGCCTATTGCCTAATAAACATGCCAAACAAACTTTACGACAAGAACGGTTTCAAATTTGAATATCCGGACGACTGGACAATTGAATCG
>CACXSS010000384.1 GCA_902770245.1 uncultured Planctomycetota bacterium
ATTTAGACAGCGCAAATGCGACCATTTCAAATTTTCCGTTATTATAGATTATATATTAAATCTCAATTTTGACAAGTAGGCAGGGAAAAGAGAGAAAAATCAAGAATAGCTGACAGTAATTGAGATTCAGGAATGCTCAAAAGCATTTTAAAAAAGTGCAACGAGTTGCGAGAAGCGAGGAACGCACGTTCCTCGCGCAACTCGCAACTCGCTACTCGCAACTAAGGTATTCAGTTACAGGATGAGCCACAATCTTATATCTTACGGTTCAATCAAAACCGGTTCATTGTTGACGTTGAGCAGTACCGGCTGTTCAAACGTCAGGCAGGCTGCCAGTTCCGGATCGGCGGTTCTCGCCAGGGCGAAGTACTCGTCGCTGAACTGCTTGATCTTGCGCGGGGCGGCGTTCTGCTGCGTTTCCGTCAGAGAGGAATCGACCCACTGATTGTTCTTGTAGAAGAACGTTCGGTTGTGAATCTGACGCAGGTTCTGAGCCATTGCCGCCTTTTCCTGTTTGACAGACGGGACTGGCGCGGCTGCTGCCGGCGCGACGCTGCCGCCAAATGAGGGTCGAGCGTGATAAGAACCCGGAACCGGAGCCGCCGCCGCTTCTTCCGCCATGACGGAATCTAAAGCCATGTCAGCGTCCGCCATGCGTTGAGCCTGAGGCGCAACGTTCTGAGCCATCTTGAACGCGCCTTTGAGCGCTCTCTGATTGACGCCGCTGGCGTTCATCGTATTTGCCGACAAGGCGTCGACGCGTCGTTCAACCCGGCGAGCGTTGCTGGCAACGTCAAGCTGAGCGTTTTCGTCCGCGAGGAAAGACGTGTACGGGGTCAGAATTCCGTGCTGAATCGAAAGCTGAATCAGCTCGTCCATGAGTTCCTTGTTTTTGCCGTTCAGGTCGAGATCGTCGAGAATGGCGCCGATTCGACGCATCGCCCACAGCTTTTCTGTAAATGCGTAGCGGGTGTTGGACGTCTTTTCGGTCAGTTCAATCGGATACGTAAATTCCAGCGTTTCGTCAGCGTTAATCTTGCCGGAAACCTTGAGCGTTCCCTTGCCGGGGAATCGGTATCGACCGGAAATGACAAGCTGTTCTCCGGCGAAGATGTCAAAGCCGCTGTCTGGATAAAGACGATTGACAAGCGGGACGCCCTGCTTTTTCGCCTCGGAATCGTCGGCGGGCGTAAAGGTCAGCTGAACATTGGTCATGATGGGCGCCTGCAGTTTGTTAAACAGACGGCTGACGCGGTCTTCGATGCTCTCGTTTTCCCGGACGAATTCGCTCTGACCGGAGCTGTCGCGGACGAGTTTGTCCATCAGTCGGCTGTTGAGGTCGTATCCAACGCCAAAGGAGAACACGCGGGCTTTGCAGTCGTTGGCTTTTTTCGCGTTGAGAGCGATTTGAGCGTCGTCCGTTTCGCCAACCGTCGGGCAGCCGTCCGTCAGGAAGAGAATGTAATTCGGGTTGTCGGCAGACGCCTTTTTGAGCTGTTCAATCGACATCGTCATGGCAGAGTTGATATCCGTTCCGCCGCCGGCGTAAATGCCTTCGATGAACACCAGGGCTTCGTTACGCGTTTCTTCGGATGCGACTTGCATGGAATCTTTGTACAGCCTGACGTGGGTGTTGTAAATGAGAATGTTAAACGAGTCCCCGTCGCGAAGATTTTTGACGACGTACTTCAGCGCGTCTTTCGCCTGGGTGATTTTCTTGCCCATCATGGATCCGGAGGTGTCCAGAGCGAAAACGACGTTTTTCGCGCGCGGCTTTTCGTCTTTCGCCTTGATTTCCGGGCTGCCCAAAAGGAGGAAGTATCCTTCCTCGTCGTCTTTGTTGGGCATGTAGCTGACCGTTCGCGTTGTCAGCTTTTCCGTTCCGACGTCAAACAGAAGACGGAAATCGGCGTCTGGCACAACGTTTTCGACTTCCCAGGAAATCGACGCAGACTTTTCCGTCGTCCGCTGGATTTTGATTGCCTGCGTGGGCGAATAGACGTTGCGAATCGGGTCGGCGCTGTCGATGGCAACGTGAACGCTGATCTTGCCGACCGGTTTTGTCGAATATTTAGCCGTTGCCAGCGGGAAGAGGAAGTCTGTCAGACCGTCCGTCTGTTTGCAAAGCTGAGTGTACTTCAG
>CACXSS010000385.1 GCA_902770245.1 uncultured Planctomycetota bacterium
ATGGTTCACTTCCATATGACAACTTATGCTAGCTCTGATAGCACTGGTTTAATTAAACTGGCTGATGCTATTTCTGAGTTTGGTGCTAAGGCAAAGGTCTGCGCTGATGATGCTCCTCTCTTCGTTCTTGGTATTGATGATGATGGTTCTTTAACTGGTGAAGTTATTGAAGGCGCTTCTGTCGTTGCCGAAGGCGACAATGCTGGCAAGGCAGTTCAGCTTGATATCACTGGTGCTAAGGCAGGTAATGCTAATAAGAACTTTATGATCGACTACTACATTGACTTGCCTGGCGCAGAAGTGTGGGAAGCTGACATTACTCCTGATACCTTTGCTGGTTATTACTATGTTGAAGCTGATACTCTGTTCCGTAGACAGTCTGATGGTAAAGATATGCCTGCTAACCTTACATTCCCTAATGTTAAGATTCAGTCTAACTTCACTATCACAATGGCTGGTACTGGTGATCCTTCTAGCTTTGACTTCACAATGGACGCCTTCCCTGGATATACTTATTTTGATAAGTCCAAGAAAGTCCTTTGCGTGCTTCAAATCGCTGGTGACGTTGCCAATGCTGAAGCTGCTGCTGGCGAGAATCCTGTAATGCCTCATAATAACATTGTTGAGCATGCTGATCCTCTGAATAACGACTCTGTCTCTGGAAATAATTCGGGGGAATAATTGACGGTGGTGGTGACGACGATTCTGGCGGCGGCACTACCCCAGACCAA
This sequence comes from uncultured Planctomycetota bacterium, assembly GCA_902770245.1. Classification (GTDB taxonomy): domain Bacteria; phylum Planctomycetota; class Planctomycetia; order Pirellulales; family Thermoguttaceae; genus RUG11551. The sequence continues at coordinate 732 of CACXSS010000385.1, forward strand.
GGAGACGATGTAGACCCTGATCCTACAGTAGTAGGAACGGTTAGCGTTGTTCCTGTGTCTATTTCACGAATGACTCCTGGAGAGAGCCGTGAAATCACTGTCAGACTCGACGGCGTTAGAAGTTTAGATCCCGCTTCTGACGGAGTTATTTTCTCATCTGCTAATACTAATGTTGCTACTGTTTCTGCAAAAGGCATTGTAAAAGGCGTAAAAGCAGGAACGGTTAAAATCACTGCTAAAGTCGGGAAAAAGAAATACACCGTTAAAGTCCGCGCATTGGCGAACGAGTCCGACAAGACCGACAATTCCGACTCCGTTGTTGTCGAGTCCGCTGACCGTAAATTGCAGGTTCTGCTTTTTGCCGGCGGACCGTCGAGAGAATACCAGTTCCTCCGCACCCTCCTGGCGCGCGACAAATCCATGGAGCTGGACACACTCTTGCAAACCGCCATTGGAAACATCTCTCAGGAAGGACGCAAAATTCTTTCCGAGTTCCCCGTCACGCAGCAGGAGCTTTTCGCCTACGATGCGATTATTGCCATCGACCCCAATTTCAACGACTTGACGGCTGAACAGGTTCAAGCGCTGGAAAAATGGATTGGCGATCGGGCGGGCGGCATGATTTTCATCGCCGGACCGGTTTACCTCGGCGAGCCGATTCACTCTTGGAGAGAAAACGAAATCTGCAAACCCATTTTGAAGATGTTCCCGGTCGAGTTCCCGCGACAATTTTCCACCTCCGGCGCAAGCCGCCAGACGGCGTCGTCCCCCTTCCCGCTCCAGTTTACTCGAGAGGGAACGGAAGCCGACTTCCTTCGTCTGGACGACGACTCGTCTGAGAGCGAAACCCGCTGGAACGAATTCGAGGGCTTTTACAGCTTCTTCCCCGTAGAACGGGCAAAGGATTCCGCAACCGTTTACGCCCGCTTTTCAGACCCGTCCACCGAAGTCCGAGGCGAACTGCCGCCGCTGATTGTCGAGCAGTTTTACGGCTCTGGTCGATCCATTTACATCGGCTCAGGGGAACTGTGGCGTCTGCGTTCTGTTGACGAAACGTTGTACGAACGCCTTTTGACGCAGCTCGTTCGCCGCTGCGCGCAAGGGTCGTTAATGCGTCAAAGCGACAGAGGATCGTTCCTGCCGCGTCAGGACAGATACTATCTCGGAGACGTCATCGAAGTCCACGCTCAGCTTACAGACTCTGTCGGCGACCCACTGACGGTTCAGGAACTCATCGCGCGGAAGGCGCAGTCGTCTTTACGCTGGCTGTTCCCGGCAGCGATACGCCGTTGGAATGCCGCGCGCGAGTGGAGCTGTCCGACCTGGAACGGCGCAACCCGCAAAGAAACGAAGTCCTGCTCAAATCCTGGGCGTCGCTTACCGGCGGAACGTACTTCAGCCAAATCGACGAATTCCATTCCCTCAAACTCAATCCGGATCAGCTGGATAAATACTTCCCCGACAACTCTGCAACCGTTATTGCCGTTCAGTCCATCGATTCCAAATGGGAAGAGCTTTTAATGAAATGGCTCATCGGCATCGCCGTTGGCGCGCTGTGTTTGGAATGGCTCATTCGACGATTGATGAGATTAGCGTAATTAAAGGGAATAGGAAATAGGGAGTAGAGAATAGAAATAATTTCGTCCTTACCACTGACCACTTAAAACTTACCACTTATTTTATATGTCATCCGAAATTAAACCTTCTGCCGAAAAAGCACCGTCAACGGACGCCGTCAAACGGCTTCTGAATCGGCTTCGCGGCATAACGCGGCGGCGAGCGCTGACCTACGGTTTTACAAAACTGGTTGTCGAACTGGGTCTGTGGTTTTTCGCAACCCTGATTCTCGATAAAACGTTTGAACCCAGTCCCGTAATTCGCGGGATTGTTCTGGCGGCGTCCGCAGTCTGGTTTATTTATCGCTTTGTTGTTTATATAATCCGCCCGGCGGCGCGCCCCATTTCGGACGAATCGATGGCGGCTTTGTGCGCTGTTACGTTCCCGGAAGAATCGGAACTGCTGCTCACCGCCGTTCACCCGGCTGACCCTGAAGGGCAAGACCCGCAGCTGTGGACTCAAACCGTAGAAAAAGCCAACGCCCTGGCGGATCAGTTGCTCCGTTCCGGACGTCTGCGCGCCGCGTTCGACAACAAACGTTCGTTCCGCGGCTGGTTTAAGGCGACCGTCATCGTCGCCGCCGTTGTCGGGCTTCATTACTATAATTCCATGTATCTTCCCGTCTGGTTCTCCAGAGTGATTTGCCTTTCCAGCGACCTGTGGCCGCGTCAGGCGCGAATCTGGGTAGACGGGTTCCCGGAAGATGCCAACAACCCGATCGGGAGAATTAAAATCGCCCGCGGAGACGACCTCGACCTGCGAGTTTGGGCGGACGCCGACCGACCGCTGGTTCCCAAACGCGTTACAATGGACTACCGGGATTCCAACGGCGTTCATCGATACGCGACTATGGTCAGACAAGGCGCGGTGAACGAGTCAGAACAGCCTGCGTCTAAACCCGATGCCGCCCCGGCGGACTCCCATTCCGCGCCGCTGTCGTTTACGTTTACCCTTCGCGGCGTTCTCAACCCGCTGACAATCAACTTCCGCGGGGCGGACGTCCAGCTTCGGGGTCTGTATATAGACGTTGTCGAAAGCCCGGTTATCGTTAAGGCGCAGCTGCGTCTGACATATCCGAAGTACATGAACAAAAAAGACCGCGTTGTCAACGTTTCCGATTCGACCCAAATTCCGTTCGGAACAAAGGCGACGCTCGTTCTGACGCCCAACAAGCCGCTGCAGTCTGTAACAGCTCAGCTTACCGCCGTTGACGGTTCCAAGACCAGCCCAGAGGTTACGTTTGTCAAATCCTCAGACGCCAGCCAGCCGGACTCGTTCCAGCTTGACCTGGGCGAACTGACGTCGGAACTGAGCGCGTCGTTCTCCCTGCTGGATGAAGACAACCTCAAAAGCCGGAAAGACGCGACGTTTGCGTTCTCGATTCTCCCTGACGCCGTCCCCTCCCCGGCTCTTGCCGCCAAGGGAATGGGCGTCGCTTGCACCGTGGACGCGATTATTCCCATTTCCGGAACTGTTACAGACGACTACGGCGTTTCGTTCGCTCGATTCGCCTATACGATAACCCGCCGCGGAGAAAAGCTCACCGGTACGATTCCCATCGCCGACTGGCCGGATCGACCGCTGGACGTCAAAGTCAACACGACGTTTGAACCCGTCAAAGCGGACGTTCTTCTGGACGACTCGATTTCAATTTGCATCGAAACCGGCGACGGCTACGACCTCGCGGCGGAAGCGGGCCAC
>CACXSS010000386.1 GCA_902770245.1 uncultured Planctomycetota bacterium
TTTAAAAATTTCTTTGCGATCTTTGCGTTCTTTGCGGCTTAATATCTTTGGCAGGGCGCCCGGGAATACCTCACGCGGAGTTGCGGAGCCGCGGAGGAGGTTCGCGAAGTTTTAAAAGAGAGTATAGGCGAGCCACGGGTGTAAACCCGTGGGCGTGAGTGAAGCGAACGTAGCGGCGGCTCGACGCCGCCTTAACCTGTGTGTTACGAATAATCTATGCGAAATCGAAAACGTCTTTGGATCGCGGATATTATCCGCGCCCCTGATAGGTGGTTAGTTTCGACGCAGGGTTTTAGCGAGTCGCTGGACAAGGCGGCGCCTAAGGGCGCCGCACTCCCCGAAACCTACTTCAACCTCAGAATCGTCAGCGAGTTCGCCTTCGCTTTGTACGTAAAAGCCGTACCGGACGCGGTAAACGTCGAGGTCTTTGGCGCAACCTTTTCCGGCTCGTCGCACGTGTTGCGATCGGTAACCTTTTCGGACGTCAAAACGGTTTCTTCTACCGTGAACGCCGTCTTGCCGGTCAGGTTTTTCAGTTCAATTTGAACGTCAACCGGCTCAGCTTTCGCGTTGACGATGCGGATGAGCAGTTCGCCGGTTTTCGTGTCGCGATGGGCGATTGCAAAGACGTCGGACGCCGCTGCGCCCAGGTTGGACTTGATGAACTGTTTGCCGTTTTCGAATGCAACCAGCAAGTTCTTGCCGACCTGAATTTCGTACTCGTACCAGACGCCGGTTTGAATCGGCTTGAACGGACCGATTTGGGAATTGAGCGCAGCCTTATCGCCGCTGCGCGTTTCTTCGATGGAATCTCTGGTATTCTCCCAGCCGCCGCGGTTAATCCACGTAAAGTTCTGGTCGTCATAGTAATTGATTCCAATGAGGAACCCTTCCCGTCCGTCGAGCTTGCGCGCCTTGAATTTCAGCGTGTAGGTGTCGCCGAGTTTCAGGTTCGGAACGACGACCATGTTCGGCATGCCGGTTTTTGCGGTCAGCGGTGCAAAGAGCGCTTTTTCCTGCTGAGCGTCCAGCTTGAATTCCTTGCCGCTGGCGTCGGTAACGACGACGTCTTTGAACTCTGCCTTTGTGTTCCACGTTGCCATGGCGACAGTGGAGGCGGGCTTGGCGGACTCCGGCGATTTAATCGTCAGTTCCGTTGGCAGGACTCGGTCGCCTTTTTGCGTTGAGAACATCTTCTGAACGTAGTACGACGGCTGACCGAAGCAGCGATAGTTGTCGAATCCGATCAGGTTGACTGGCCACGCCTGGTCGTTGACGTTGTAGAACAGGGGCGCGAACGACGCCATTGTTACAAGGTCAGCGTTGCGTTCCATGCCGATCATCATGGCGGCTTCGCCCAGCGCGCCGTCGAGGTTGCCGGATCCGACTTCTCTCGTTACGCCGTACTCGCCAACGTAAATTTTGCGGCTGGTTCTCGATTCTTTGTCGTACCGTTTGTTGAGAGAACGGAAAAAAGCGGGCGAATTGTAGTAATGGTCGTCGCGGTAATCGACGTCGGCGTCTTCAATTTCGATACAGGAAACGTATTCCAGATTCGGGTATTTCGCCTTCAACGCCGCCTGAAAGACCTTGTAACGAGGCTTGTATTCCTGCCCCCAGTTTTCGTTGCCGATTTCGACGTATTTCAAATTGAACGGTTCCGGATGCCCCGCCGCGGCTCGCATGGCGCCGTATTTGCTTGTAACAGGCCCGAGGGCGTATTCGATGGAATTGAGCGCGTCGTCGATGTACGGCTGAAGGTCGTCGTCGGAAACCATGCCGCCGTCGCGGTACTCGCACGTCATGCCGCAGTTGACGACCAGCATCGCTTCCGCCCCGATGTCCTCGCAAAGCTGATAGTATTCATGCAGACCCAAGCCCTGCGGAGAGCGGTATCCCCACAAAATCCAGCGCGACGGGCGGGTTTCCACCGGACCGAGCGTTGTGGCTGGCTGGAATCGGTTGGCAAGCGTGCAGCCCTCGACAATGCACCCGCCGGGGAATCGGACGAATCCCGGTTTGAGGTCGTAGAGTTTCTGAACGAGGTCTTTTCTCAGCCCGTTGGGGCGATCGTTCCACGTCGGCGGGAAGAGAGAAACTTCGTCGATAAAGACTTTTCAGTTCCAGTTTGGCGTCCGCCGCGTCGTCTTCCCCAACAATAACGGACTCGTATTTCGTCCATTTGTCGGACGCGACTTCAACAGAAGTTTCTCCCAAAACGGCGTTGTCCTTTCCAACAAGGCGAACCTGAACAGGCGTCTTTTGCGCCGTTCTGGCGAAAATCGAGAACTTGTACTGTTCTCCCTTTTTAACCGGGATTCCCCAGTAGCCGTCGTTGGACAAGACCGCTTTGCCGTTGGGCAGAACCGTCCCGACTGTAACGCAGGCGTAGGACAGGTTGTTGGGATGAATCGGGGATTCCGTTGCCAGCGTCAGGTACGCTTCGAGATTGTTTGCGGAGAATTCCCAGTGCGGGAATTTGTTGGTCGAGTCGAATTTAACTCGCCAGCCCTTGTTCGGACCGACGGCGTTTTCGCCGCGAATCGCCGTTCCTTCTGGAAGACGATAATCTTCAAAACTGCGGTTCTCGATAAGTTCCGCATAGATTCCGCCGTCGCCGGAATGGTTGATTTCCTCAAAGAAAATGCCGTACATTCTCGGGTTGAGCGGGACGCCGTCCGCGCCGGCGTCTACGGACAGGGTCGCCGTCTGAGCAAAGGCGCACGCCGTCATCGCCGCCAGCGCCAATACGAACAAAGTAAACGTTTTTTTCATGATGTTTCTGTGGGGTTAGAGGGGGAAAGAGTGCATAGTGCGTAGTGCATAGTGCGTAGTGCATAGTGCATAGTGCATAGTGCATAGTGCATAGTGCATAGTGCGTAGTGCATAGT
>CACXSS010000387.1 GCA_902770245.1 uncultured Planctomycetota bacterium
TCGATGGTATCGCGCGTCGTTCCGGCGATCTCGGAAACGAGCGCACGGTCCTCGCCGACGAGCGCATTGAGGAGCGTACTTTTCCCGACGCCTGACCCGGCGAAGATGCCCAGGCGCTGTCCGCGTCCGCAAGTCAGCAGAGTGTCGATAGCGCGAACGCCGGTAGAAAAAATCTGGTCGATGCGCGGGCGTTTGTGCGCCTGCGGAGCCGGGTTGACAAACGAGATGCGCTGCGGAAGCAGCATCGGCGCGCCGTCGTCAACCGGGTCGCCCAAAGCGTCGACGATTCTGCCTAACAACTCGTCGCCGATTCTCAGTTTCGGTTCAGAGCGAATCAGACGAATAGAACTCCCGCTGCGGACGCCGGTAAGAGAATCGTATGGACTTAATAACGTCTGATTGTCGCGAAATCCAATCGTCTGAGCGTAAATCGGCTTCATGCCCGGTCGGCATATTTCCGCAACCGCGCCGACGGGTACTGGAAACCCTTCCGCGACAACCGTCTGACCGATCGTCTGAACGACGGTTCCAGTCAACGCCATCGGGTTGATTTCAGCAAGCTGATTTATGTACGATTGGATGTTGTTCATGAGTGAGTTGCGAGTTGCGAGTTACGAGTTGCGAGAGGATTTGGTGAGGCGCTTTGCGTTTTCTCGCCACTCGCTACTCGCCACTCGCAACTTTCAAATTAGTTCTTCCGCAATGCGGTCCAGCTGGGAGCGGATAATCATGTCGATTTCTCCCATCGGAGTTTCGACGAGGCAGTCGCCGGACTGAAGCGAGTCGTCGGGAACGATTTCCGTCTGCCCTGCCCTTTGAAAGCGTTCCGTCAAGGCGTTGACGTCTGGCAAAAGGACGTTGTAGTCCTCTTTCGCCAGACGGATACGGATTCTCTGCGCTTTCACCGTCAGTTCCAGCGCCTCGCGCAGAGCCGGCAGGATTTTCTTCGGATCCAGCTTGATCTGGGAACGGAGAATCTTTTCGGCTATCGCCAGAGCGAGCTGAATTCCCGCCGCTTCCCATTGCGCCGTCCATTGCCGGCTTTGGGACTCCAGCTGATCCAGCGCCGCGTCAATAGCGGGAAACGCCCGGTCGAGCCGTTCGTCCAAATGCTGTTTGAGCGTGGACTCGGAATTCGCCTGAGCGTCTGCCAGCCCCTTCTCGAAACCGTCGTTATACCCTTTTTTCTGCGCCTGATCGTATGTCGTTTGAGCGTCTTTACGGAGCGCTTCCGTCTCCTGCTTGACGTTGGAGATGGTTTGCTCTCGCCATGCTTCAAGGTCAGACTGCGTTTTCTGCTGAATCTTTTGAGCCTGCTGCCGAACGTTGGCAAGATACGCGTCCGCCTTCTGCTGGAGGTCTTCAAACTGAAACGCTTCCGTCGTTTCGTTGGTCGATATGTCGTTTTCGTTCTGTCGGATTAACATGCTGGGAGTATAGTGTTTTGGCGCTTTGAAGTCAAGAGGAAAGTCAGGCAGTAGGGAGTAGGGAGTAGGGAATAGTATTGGGGTTTCTGAATAGATGGGTTTTGCCAAGTTTGTGTATATCTCCCATCCTGACAATATTTTAAAAATTTTTCCGATTTTTTTAAAAATTTTTCGAAAATTCTTGTGAAAGAGTTGAAATTTTTATTATAATGTTCTTCGCTCGACTGGCAAACGCTTGCTCAAAATAACGAAAGTGGTCGTTATCAAGGGGGTAAGGGCGCCAATGATCTCTTTTTTAGTTTTTTAACTTACTGCCAGAACCGCTTTCAGAGCGGCGATTGCCGGAAGAGCGCCAGCTTAAAAGTCAACTTGCAATTTTTTTACTACAAAAGGTAACCGCTTTATACATTCCCAAGAAAAAGCCTGCAGGCTTATATTGGCAATGACGTAAAGTCTTCTTGTGGCGATAAAACGAATATTCCTTTTGTTTGTTATATTTGTTTTCCGGCTGTTTTTATAGGCTGTCACGGGGACAGAGCTATTGACAGCCATCCTCTAATCGAGAAGGATATCGAGAAATGAATAACGCAGAGAATGCGTCTGCTCAAACCGACGAGGGTTATTATGAGCAGACGCTCCAAAAGGAGAATTATTGTTACGACTCAAATCGTGACGCAGACGATTTTCATATTACGACTCAAATCGTGACGCAGACGATTTTCAGAAAGCGGTTGCGAACGGTCAACTGTACAGCGCAGCTTTGCTGCTGGACAGAGGGGTGGACGTCAGCGTTAAAAACAGTTATGGAATGACAGCCTTGCATTATGCTGTGCAAAATGGCGCCTTGGATAATGTTATCTGGCTGGTTCGGCAAGGCGCAGACGTCAACGCGAAAAACGACGGTTACGAGACGCCCTTGTTTTACGCTGTGAGGTTTGGCTGTTTGAAAATTGCTCCATGGTTGACCCCGAAAGAGGGATGCGTCAATGAGAAAGAAGACGCTGTCATGATCGAAGCCGCGCAAATCGCGTCTTTGAACATGGTTAAATGGTTCATCGCACGGGGCGCCAAAATCGACGTAACAAACATTGCCGGTCAGACGATCTTGCATTTGGCGGCTCAAACCGGGAATTTGGAGCTGGTCAAATACCTGCTCGATCTGGGAATGGACGTCAACGCGAAAGACAAAGACGGCGTTACGCCTTTGCACTATGCGGCTCACTACGGTTCATTGGAACTGGTTCAATTGCTGGTTAAGCATGGCGCAGACATTCACGCCGTCGGTCGACGGGGATACTCCGTCCTGTATTGCGCCGTTGAAAGCGGGAATATGAAATTGGTTCAATGGCTGATCGATCAGGGCGCGTATCTCGGAGCGAAATACAAGAGAGAGCCTCTTCTGCATTGCGCGGTGAGGAACGCCTCGGTGGGAATGGTCAAGCGTCTCGCTGCTCTAGGCTGCGCTGTCAACTCGAAAGGTCGTTATGGGGAGAACCCTTTGCATCAAGCTGCTGGAACCGGGAATCTGGATACGATGCAATGGCTCGTTGATCAGGGCCTGGACGTCAACTCAAAAGACGCAGAGGGTCGAACGCCCCTGTTCTACGCCGCCTGGACTGGAAATCAGAAATCCGCTCAGTGGCTCATTGACCGCGGAGCGGACATCAAAGCAATTGACAGGAAAAACCGGACGGTTCTTTATCCTGCCGTTGAAAACGATTATTTTGAAATGGTGAAGTGGCTCTATGAAAAGGGAGCAACTTGCAAAACCGCCATCGTGGGCGACTCGCCGATTGTCTGCTGCGCCGCTGACGCCGAAGACGATGAAATGGTTCAGTGGCTGATTAATCACGGTTTTGACCAGGATGAATAACCTGCTTGCAGCGTATCGCCCCAATCGCGCGATACCGCAGGTCAGGCGATGCCGCATTCAGTATATCGTCAGCATGCCCGGGAACTGACGTTCCCGGCT
>CACXSS010000388.1 GCA_902770245.1 uncultured Planctomycetota bacterium
CCTTTCATTTCTTTGCGAACTTCGCGTGAGAATTGGGCGGACTTCGTCCGCGACCCGGAAAGGGGTTTTGGCTGCGTCGATTTGGTATGTGCAATTCAAACTTTTGGTTCGCCTTCGGCGAACTGCGTAATTCCGTTCGCTAACGCTCACTCCATTACCGCCTTCCATTTCTTTGCGTTCTTTGCGGCTAAATTCAAAAACTTTAGCAAGGAATTACAGCGCCCCGTTGCAATTCGTCTTTTAACATCTTATAATAAGAATCAATAAAGCGTTAAAACCCATTTCCATTTACATTACAAAAGATCTCCCCATGAAACATTTAACGAATTTCCTTGCAGCGGTAGTCGCTGTCGCAGCGTTGGCGTCTTCCGTGCCGGCGGAAGAATGTCCGTTGTTTCCCGTTCCCAAACAGTGGACGGACCTGAACTCTCAATGGACGTTAGAAAAAACGGCGATTGTCGTTTCTTTAGACGGCTTGTCCCAGCAGGAGCAGACGTCTGTTAAGTACGCGGCGGACAGATTGCAGAGTCACATTAAAAATCGGTTCAAGCAAACGATCCCGATTCTGACAGACCCGCAGGCGGCAGCGGAATACAAAACGATTCTTCGCCTGTCCGTTCAGCCCAAAGAGAACGGCAAGTTCAACGGGTTTGCAATCTCCTTTACCGAGTCGGACGGCGTCAATACAGCAAACGTGACAGGGAACGACGTCAACGGAGCGATCTACGGTGCGGACGTCCTTTTTGATATGATGTCCAAGTCCGCCGGCGGCGCGATTGTCCTGAAGAAGATTCAGGTCGAAGACTGGCCCAGCATTCCGTATCGCGGCCGTCCTCATTTTGTCATGATGGAAAACCTCGTTCCCGGCGCGCTGGACGCCTATATCAGGGCGAGAATAAATTATATTGACGTCCGGGACAACCCAACGTACAAAGTCAACGATGTCTATCCCAACCGCGCCGCCCCGATGGGGTTCATGCCGGGCGTTGCGATTGACAACCAGAACGTCAGCATGGCAATTCGGGAAGCGCATCGACGAGGCATGTTCGTTTACGGCTGCGTCGCGGCGGCGACAACCAAAAAAGCCGGCGGGATTATTGCCGGGTTCGACAAGATTTCAGAAAGCGGATTCTACGACGAAGTCAACAAAACCTTTGAACAGCTTATCGACCTGGGTTGTGACGGGCTGTGGCTCTCCTTTGACGACATCGGCAAGGGAACCGACCCGAAAAGCGCGGTCAAGAATTTTCTCGAACTGGGGAAGAAACACGGCATTACCGGTCGTTCGCTGGCGTACACGCCTCCCGTGGGCGATTACCAAAAAATGGATACAAAGTTCAACTGGGAAATGAGTAAAGAGCCGGGATTCAACGAGATTCAATGGTACTTCACCCGCGTTCCGAGTCAGGGCGATTTCGAGATGTCCAAAAAGATGGGCTTGAAACTCCGTCCAGCCTGGTGGCACAATTTGATCTATCTTCGCGGCGGGTTCGCCAACAACGGCAACATTGCTGTTACGCTCAGAAAAGGCGCGGTCGATTTGCCTCGCCAAAAGGCGGACGATCCGACGGCGCCGTACACATGGGAAACGTACCCGGAGGCTGTCCCGCTTCCGGCGTATATAGAACTTCATCCTCTTTCCGCCGGCTGGGGCGCTCCGAACTATGAATACCTTAAATCCGCTCCGCAGTACGTTGATAACGTGATGTTGTTCTGCATCGGCGGCGGCTGGCCGGAAGAGTATCTTGTCGGCATGTTTGGAATCTGGGCGTGGGCGCCGGAAACGCACGATTGGGACAGGATGAGAACGAGCGTCTATTCTTATGTCTACGGTCCGGAACTGGCTCAAACGGCGCGCGAGTTTGACGACGCGATGGTTGAACTCAAATCGCTCTATAAAATGCCGATTCGCCATTGTTTTGACAATAAAGGCTGGCCCTGTCAGTTGAAAAATCCGGCGGATAAAGAAAAAGCTCTGGCGATTATCGCCAAATTGGAATCGCTTTCCAAAGAGCTGACTCAGAAAGCGCCAGACGGTTCTGCAATCGACCCGCAGCGGCT
>CACXSS010000389.1:0-2040 GCA_902770245.1 uncultured Planctomycetota bacterium
AGAGGTCTTTTCATCTGGAACGAGAGCTTTTTCGTCAAACATCTGTTTCCAGGGAATTTCGTTTTCCTTGAGGAAAGCTTTGAAATCCTCTTCTTTGGCGGGATCGTCGCAGGAAACGCCGATGACCTCAAAGCCCTTGTCGTGATAGGCGGCGTACGCTTTTTTGACGTTTGGCAGTTCAGCGCAGCACGGACCGCACCACGTTGCCCAGAAGTCAATCAGAACGACTTTTCCTTCATAATCTTTTGCGTTGTATTCAGAGCCGTCGATAAAAGTACCGCCGACGAGCATTTCATTGCCAACCAGCTCAGCGCGGCGAAGCATTCCTGCCAGCATTTTGCCGATCATGACGACTTGTTTGTTCTGAGCGTTTTTGAGCAGATTGAAAACCTTTTCGCGAACTTCACGAAGCTGAGTTTCGTCCAGGATTTCTCCTGCGTATTGCATAACAAATCCCAATCCCTTAGCCTGTACAACGCTGACGTTTTTCCCTTCCTTTTCGGCTTTGTCAACAATGCTAATCAGAGCTTTTTTGGCTTTTTCAATGTCGTTGGCTCGAAGCGCAGATCTAAAATCGCCGACCAGATTGGAAACTTCCAGTTCGTCAGCTATTTCATTCAGCCCTTTATCTCTGCACAGCTGCGGCAAGGCGGCGTACTCTTTTTCAAAACTGGGATCAAGACTTTTGAGCTGTCTGAGAACCCATTTTTTCGTTTCGATAGCACGGACAGCCTGTTCCTGGGTCAAAGAATCTTTAGCAAGAATTTTGTTGACAGCTTCGTTGCTGGCTTTGAGAGCGTCAGCCATACGAGCCTTGATTTCCGCTTCAGTTTTAGGGGTCGGTTTACCCAAAAGATTCTCTCTTGTATGCAGATTGTTGATAAATTTGAAGTAGTCTTCTACAGTTCCCTCTTCTGGAACGTCGGCGTTGAAAACAGTTTCAGTCTTTTCCGCTTTGGGCGCGTCATCGTCTGCCTTTTTAGCGTCGTCTGCAAAGGACGTATTGACAAACGCCATTGCAAACGCGGCAATGAGAGTCAAATAAAACGATTGTTTCATGATTTCCTTTCTGGTGAGTGATGTTGAAAATAGAAGAAGGATTTACCGAATTGATTCCTTTTTCCGATTTATACCATAAATACGATACTATCGGTAATTTGGTTCATACAATTTTCCAACCCGCAGCATTTTGAACCGCGGGGGGTCCCCGCGGCTCGTATAAGCGTTCTTATTTCTCAATTCGCAGTTCGACCGGACCGATCAAGCCGGACTTGTACGTTGGACCGTGGTAGTTGGTCGGAATGCTTCGGTAATGGTTCGCCAAAGCGCTGTAGACTTCAATTTCAATCCGGTTTTCGCCTTCGGTTAAGAAGCCGGTAACATCGAGTTCCCACGGCTGGCAGACCAGAACGCCAACGGATTTCCCGTTGATTCGGACTTCCGCCGTTGCACAGACGTCGCCCAGCGACAGGACGGTTCTCTTTTGCGCCTGTTCTTTTGTAACAGTAATCGTCTTTCCGTAGACGGCTCCGCCGGAATAGTAGTTCAAACCGGTTCCGTTCCAGCTCCAGTCAGTCAAAGCGTCAATCTCTCCCTGTTTGGTTGAGAAGATAATCGGTTCCGCAAACGCCGCTCCGCCCTGCAGGGGGGAATCGGGAATGATTACAGTAACGGACGTCGGCTTGACAGCTCCGATGCCGGAGCAGACCCAGCGCCGCGTTTTGTACTGAGTCGGTTCAGTCGATGTAACGGGGAATTCTTTTTCGCCAACGACTACGCGCGGCGTCGACGTAACAGCGCTGTCCAGCGTGAGCGTCAGACCGTCCAGACCGGCGGGCGCGTCGAATTTATATTCCATCGTCGTCGGTTTGACGGCGCTGAATTCAACCGTATCAAGAGTATACCAGCTCATCGAGTTCGGGTACGCTTTTTCCTTCTGCTCTCTGGTCAGATCGTCCCATTCCGCCTGCGCCTGACGCGGTTCGTTCGCACCCGACAAGGTCGGTTCCTGATTGGACGCGGGTGGCGCCGAAACCGGCT
>CACXSS010000389.1:2057-3686 GCA_902770245.1 uncultured Planctomycetota bacterium
CTCGTCCACTCGCCCGTGCGGCTTCGCACCTTTTTCCAAGAACCAGAAACCGCGTCCTGCCGTTGGATACGAGAGCGTCAAAACCTGCGGCTTACCGGAAAGCTCAACCGTTTTCGCGTCGAGCGGAACAGGCTGATTGTCCAGGAAAACAGCGTCTGGCAGAATTCCGCCTTTTTGAATCGTCGCCGTTCCCTTCCAGCAAACTGTAGTCGTTAAATAGTAGCGTTTTGGCGGGTTCTCGGTTACAAAAACGGTTTCGTTATGACCTCTCTGCTGCCTGCCGAAAGCGATAAAGTTGTCGCTAAAGTTCTCCTTCAAACCGTGCCAGCCCTGATGTCCGGGATTTCCTTCAAGACCCCAGCGCCATGAAAAATTGTAGGGATGCCACGAGGAATCCAGCTTGTCTATTGATTCCACCGGATTGGACGTTGGCGCGGCAGACCTCGAAACATGCTTAGTCCAGAACCGCTGTCCGTAGCCAACGGTACACGGTTTCCAGTTCTCTGTTCCCGCAGCGCGATAGTACAATTGACGCGCTTCTGCCCCGATAACTCTGTTGTCGTCTGTAACAGGAAGTCGGAAATCGCCCCACTGGTTGTCCATGGTCGGAATGAGCTTGAACGACCACGACCCGGTAACAGGGACGACGTCAACCGCTTTCGGTTCCTCCGGCACGGAAACCTGCGCCTTTTGCGTTGAGTCAAAGACAAACAGGCAAGCTTCATTGCTGGATACCGGAATCTGAATGGACGTATACCCGTCTTTGACGCTTGTAACAGTCGCGGGAGAGACTTTGCCCGTCATCGGATCCCAGCGTTCCGGACGTCCGGCGCAGCGGAACGACACGATGGAATTCTTCTCAGCGCCCATTACCATATAGACGTCGTATTTGCCGGCTTTGCGGTGCAGATATTTAATCGGCGCGCCGGCGAGGACGTCTTGCGGAAAGAGGAAAACCTGTTTGTCAAACTCTCTCATTCCCGTTGTCTGAACCGGTACGCGAACGTTAATTCTGCCGTATCGGTGCAAATCGTGAACGTTGAGCGGGTCAAGCGGTTTGACAGCGTCGTTGTCGTTGAGTTTGTATCCCAGATCAAGAGTCGTGAATCGCGTCTTCGTTCCATCGGAAACGGCAAAGAACAACCCCGCCGTTCGGTTCCCGTTAGCGTCGTCGTCCAGAGCGTCAATTCGGATTTTATCGCCGTTTTTGAGCGTCAGCGTTCCCGTCCAGCCGGTTGTATAATCGAAGTTAGAACAAACGCGTTTGTCGTTGACGTACAAGTCGCCGTGGTTGTCAGCAAAGACTTTAACCTGATACTCAGCCGGCTTGTCAGAAAGCCCTTTGAGCGTTCCAATAGCCTGAATTTTGCGAGAAAGTTCTGTAGACCACGCCCAGTACCCGGTAAACCCGCCGGGATAAACTCGCGGGGCGGCCTCTGGATCCGCATACGCATTGTTTGTTTCAACGTCGGCGACGCGTTCCTTCGCCGTTTGGATAATTTCGTCAACCAGCTTGTTGAGTTCCGGGTCGTTCGCCCCGGCGCGATCTGAAACTATCGGTTTCTTCCCGTAGATGTAAACCGTCCCGCCAGCTTGCTGGAATTGACGCAGTTTGGTTAAAACGTCCCA
>CACXSS010000390.1 GCA_902770245.1 uncultured Planctomycetota bacterium
GCTCCCATTGACGGCGTTACATTCGTTAACCACGGCGCCAGCTACTATACGGAATATACTCATCAGGATGGCGATACTGCCGTACTCAACGGGTACAGCACGCCTCAGCTGTCGTTTAATTCGCGCAACGTCAAAAATATAGTAAACCACGGGGGAGGCTCTTATTCCGGCACAAGCGTTTCAGCTCTTAATGATCTTTTGTGGTCAATGATCTTCAATGATGGAGAGCCTGCGAATTCAAATGCGGTTATGACGTTTGGCAATCTGGAATCCGGAAAAACGTATACCGCCAGAATTCTGGCTCGTTCCTGGTCTGCTGGATCAGATGAACGTCTACAAACGTTTTCAATTGATACTAATGCAGACGGCGTTGGAGATCAATTTTATTCTAATGTAACAAATTCAAACGTTACGGGACAGCTTGTTAGTGAAGACGATCCGTTTAGATATGCAGGGGAAAGCGGCTATACTGGCGCATACTCGGTTGATTTTACATTTACCGCTCAAAGCAATACGGCAACGATTAACCTTCTCTCTGGCAGCGCAGACAACAGAGCGTGGCATCATTATGGCGTTATGCTTATCGAAACCAATGCGGAACAGGTTAAGCCCACAACGCCAACTCTTTATAATGGCAGCTTTGAAGCGGACGTTACTCATTTACCCAACGATGGACATAACGGACACGCTTATTTAAATGAAAACAACGTTGGAATTCTTTCCGGCTGGCAGTTTACCAACTTAACCAATACGGCTATGCGCGGCGGTTTGGCGTGGGTTGGCGGTCCTTGCCAGGACTTTTTACAAAATCAAACGCCGACAGATGGAAATCAGGTTGCGTGGATTCAAAGCGGAAACGATGTTGACGCTCGTATGTATCAGAACGTTTACGGGTTTGACCCGAATGATAAAGATACTGTTTACCGGGTTTCAATGGATCTCGGCAAACGAACGGGATACGGAAATACGTTGATGTCGCTTTTCATCGGCGCTGATCAAGCTACTGAAGGAACGTATATTAAAAATAAAGAAATTGGTAAACAGAGCGGCTTTGAGTCGGTTTCCGCGGTTTTTGCGCCGAACGCTTCAATGCAAACCATTGCCATCCGTAATCAAACCAGTACTGATACGGCTTTGCTGGTCGACAACGTTCAGCTCAAAGCGTACAGTTTGACCAACTTCTTTAGCGACAACTATCACGTCAAAGCCAACGCGACAGGTCCCAATATCAGCGGACCGTCCAGCAACGACGAACCTGATCGATTCGGAGGTTTGCTCGGCGCGATGAGTTACACTGTCGGCGTAACCGGCACTAACCAAATTCAGGTCGGAAGCAAAGACGCATTTAATACTCACGGTACATGCGAAGGCTGGCTCTTCTTTGCAACCAAGTCCGATCAATCTCAAAGTCACGCTTCTCCCGATTACAACTTCGCCAACGTTGGCGCCATGTCAGCAGCCGATGAAGGCGGAAGAATGTACGATATCAGCTTCCGCGTTGCGCCACAATTTGACGAGGGCGTTGACTCAAATAACTGGGCTGCGATTATTTTTGGAACTACGGAATCCAAACGATTAGCCAACGTCAACGGAAGCGACGGTGTTGGAATTCTGTTCCGCAGAAACGGCGGCGTTCAGATTTTTGACGGTACGAACGCTCAAGCCCGGCAGGACTTTGGCGCGGGAACGTTTGAACTAACTGACGACTGGGCGGACGTCCGACTGGTCTATTACGTTCCCGATTTTGACGGAACGTCCCCGGTCGATGTCAGTCTGTACGTCAACGACGAATTAATAACGTCTTTCCAAACAGGCAAAGGCTTTACGGATAACTTCATTCAGATGGAAGGCTACACTGGCGATACTAACTATAAACGTAGTCTTTTTGACAACTTTGTTGTGAAATCGTCTGCGGAGCTTAGATATGACGTTTCCAGAATTAAGGACATTAACAGAGCCTGGTCGCCCAACGGCATCGACAAGCTGGACGTGTTCTTTACATCGCCGCGCGGCGAAGGAGAAAA
>CACXSS010000391.1 GCA_902770245.1 uncultured Planctomycetota bacterium
CCGCCGCACTCCCCGCGCTTTTATTCTTCTGCCTTTTCTTCCGGTTCCTCTGCTACTGCAGCAGGTTCCGGTTCTTTGGGCGGCCAGATCCACGACGCCATAATTCCAAAGCCCATCGCAACGACAATCACGCCGAGGGAAATCCAGGTCATGACGTCTTTGAGATTTTTGGCTTCGATATAATCTTTGAATACGCCGCCGGCGCACATCTTAAAGCTGACGAACAGCAGAATAACGATCAAGCTGTATTTGAGGTACTGGAACTTGTCCATCATGGCGGCGAGGGCGAAGTACAAAGACCGCAGCCCCAGCAAGGCGAAAATATTGGACGTAAAGACCAGGAACGGGTCGTGCGTAATGCCGAAAATGGCGGGAATGGAGTCGACGGCGAAAATGACGTCGCTGGTTTCGATTACAAGCAGAGCCAGAAACAGCGGGGTCATCATCAGTACGCCGTTTTCCCGGCAGAAGAAATGCTCTCCATGAACGCCGGAAGAAACAGGCAGAATCTTTCGAGCCATCTTAACCGCCGGGTTTTCGTCCGGGTCAATCTCTTCCGAGTCCGCCAGCAGCATTTTCACCGCTGTTACAAACAGCATCCCGGCGAAGAAGTAAATCATCCAATCGAACTTTTCCAGCAGCTCCGCGCCGAGGAAGATCATCACGCCGCGAAGAATCAGCGCGCCTAAAATGCCCCAGAACAGAACCCGGTGCTGGTAAATGGGCGGAATGGCGAAGTACGAGAAAATCAGGCTCATGACGAAGATATTGTCTAACGACAGGGATTTCTCGACCAGATACCCGGTGAGATACTCAATCGCCGCGGTTTTCCCGCCGACGGCGACGCCGTTATGATAATGCTCGGCAATTCCGCCTAAATCGTACTCGTAGATGAAGTAAACGCCTACGTTAAACAGCAGCGCCATGATAATCCAGACCGCCGTCCAGCTAAGGGACTCGCGAATGCCCATCACGTGCGCTTTTCGATTAAATACGCCCAAATCGAGGGCAAGCATAACGAATACGATGCCCAAAAAACCAAGCCAAAGGTAAAGTTCCATAATGTGTTCCTGAATTGTACGTTTAGCAAACCGGGAGAGCCGATCCCGCCCGGTTCATGTTTACTATACAAAATTTATCAGTATTATACAGAAAAAGGAATTTTTGGCAATAGAGAAAATTTTGATTCATCCGACAACTGCGTACCTAACAGTTTTTGAGCAGGTCAGTCCGTTCACGGACTTGCCGGAAGAGTCTAAAAAAACTCTTTCCATAAATTTGACGCTGACGAGAACGCCCAATCCTCCGGTTTTTCTACGGTTTTCCCGTTCCACTGCAACCCAACAGGATTGTTATGAATGTACTTTTTCACGTTGGCAAAGTGCGAATTTGAACGAATTGAGCGATCAAAAAAATCGATATTCCAAACAGACTGTTTTAAATCGTCCGGATAATTTTGGGTTGCTTGACGATAGACGTCGCTTTGGCGAATAATCGGACTGGTATTGGATTTCCATGATTTGACAATATCAGGCAGAGAGTATCCGGGATACGGGCGAAAGAGTAAATGAACGTGATTGGGCATGATTACCCATTCATAAAGATCGTATGCCTTTCCCTCGAATTCAAACCAGGACTGTAAAACGATTTTCGCTATTTCCGGATATTTTAACAAGCCGCAGCCATAACCGTGATGCAGACATTCTTCTGTAAGACGGCGAAGCGTGTAATCTTTCATATCCCATTTAACATTGGAAGCAATTTTCTCGATTCTCCGAACTTCGCTCTGAGGGATGCTGTCCCAAAGACGATAGGTCAGAGCTTGTCTCTGACCAGGAATATCCCAGTGCGGCAAATCGCGTCGTTTATAACGATATTTATTAATTCCTCTGTTAAACATTTACTTATATTATGATAAATGTCAGGGTTTGACCCGCTGAAATGTATTGCGTAGTCGTTAACGCTCCCGGGTCGCGGACGAAGTCCGCAACTCTAATATTTTATGAATTCAAATTTA
>CACXSS010000392.1 GCA_902770245.1 uncultured Planctomycetota bacterium
TCAACCCGGTTCCCCGCGACGGCTGGTGGCCGGCTCGTCACGCTCAGAAACTGGAAGAAATCAAGAAAGCCGAAGGCAAAATTGACCTCGTTTTTCTCGGCGACTCCATTACTCACAACTGGGAAAACCAGGGCAAAGGCGTTTGGGCGGAACGTTACGCCGACAAAAACGTCATTAACCTCGGATTCAGCGGCGACCGCACGGAACACGTTCTGTGGCGTCTGGACAACGGCGAAGCGGACGGCTATACGCCCAAAGGCGTTATTCTCATGATCGGCACAAACAACATCGGGCATCGATCAACCACGCCTGCCGAGACGATTGAAGGCATTCGCGCTATTCTCAAAAAGCTGGGCGAAAAATGGCCGGAAACGAAAGTTCTGCTTCTGGCTGTCTTCCCGCGCGGAGCGGATGAAAACGACGGATTCCGCAAACAGGTCAACGAGATCAACGCTGGTCTGCCTGCCCTGTGCGACGGCAAACGCGTTACGTTCCTCAACTTCAACGACAAGTTCCTCTCCGAGGGCGCTCAACTTCAACGACAAGTTCCTCACCGAGGACAAGGTTTTGACCAAGGAAGTCATGCCAGACCTTCTTCACCCGGCTCCGGCTCAGTACAACGTCTGGGCGGATTCCGTCGAACCGTTTGTCAAAGAAGTCTTGGGCGAATAAGCCTGACATGTGACGGGGCGTGCGGCGGCTTGCCGCCGCCTTGTCCAAAGCGCTGCTGAAATTCTTCGGCGCAGCCAGTAACCATTCCGGGTCGCGGACGAAGTCCGCAAAAGATTTAAGCCGTAAAGTTCGCAAAGAAATGAAAGGCGGTAACGAAGAAAAATTTTAGACTAGCTATGATGTAAACCCGTGGACGCAGGATTTAACCCATGGATTTATTAGAGAGTCATGTTTAATCGGATACGCCTGCTAACGGCGCGCTTATTCCCTTGTCAAGATTAAAGAAAGGACTGTTATGATTGCAAAAGCAAGCTGGAAACTTGTCGTTGCTGCGTTATTGTGGACGCTGGGCGTCTCGTTGGGCGTTAGCGAAGAAGCTGATAAACCCTTGTCAAATTCGAAATCGGATTTGGAACGGGTTTTGGGGTTATGTCCTTCTGACGCTCTTAGCGTAACATTTTCGCAATCGCCTGTTCTAACTTCATATTACAGTCCAATTGATCTTGTCGAAACATACGGAAAAATCGTTTGGACGTCCGAAAGCAAACAAGCGGCGCCTGTTGCCCCTATAAGAAAGCAAGAGAAACGTCAGTTTTTGGGTCCAATGGGCGCTCCAATGGATATTCCGGATCTGTGGGTTCCCAACAATGATAATGTAGCCATTGTCGACGATCCCTATTCCGGAAAACTTCGGTATGTTCTTGAAACGTCTGAGCCGAGATCCGTTCCAAAGATTAAACGCGCGACGCTGTGGAGCTATTCCTCTGATGAAAAGCTGAAATCCGTAATGCGTTATGACGGTTGTCCGATAACGGAACCAAAATCTGACTATTCAGGTTTGATAACGTACTCTCTGACTGCTCCTGTCGTGTTGGATCTTCCTGTCCGATATAGTCATCGTTATCTTACTGCGGAACAGTTGAATTTTGTTCTTCAAATTAAAACCGAATCTGGCGAAAGCGGCTTGTTTTTCGTTTTCTCAAAAGACCTTGCCAAGAGTTTTGTCGAGGATAACGCGAACTGGAAAAAAGAAATCAGCAAAAGGATTCCTAATGTGGATCAGTACTATCGAAGCAAGTTTATAATTATAGATTCCCGTACTGTTTTCGCAACGTCTTCGCCGCAGTTGGCGTCCCGGTTTTCTACAAGAACGGAAACTGCAGCGATCAAGGCGTTTTCCATTCCGCTCTCTTTTCAAAAATGGTTTACTGACGACGTATCGCTGTGGACGTATCGAGTTAAAGCGCCGGAATGTCTCTGGCTGCTGCGTCCAAAGGATAATAAATCGCCCGAAAGAGAATTGGTTTTAGTTACAAATTCTGACGTTAAAACCGACGACGTTTTTTCCGTTCCCGAATGGCGTGAAACGCTTCGCTTAGCCCAAAAACATTTAGGGTGGGATTTTACTCAAGCGACGAATAGTAAAGAACAACGCGTATACAAGGTCTTGCTTCCAGAATATCAGCACACATTGCTTGTTCCGGGCGAAAATCCGGAAGCGCTGGGCAGAGCAATGGCGATTCAATCCATTTTTCTGTGCGTGCCGTTTCCAATGTAGGCTTTCTGGCAAGCGCGACTATATCGAAAAGCCGAAGGCATGTATGCCCACGGGTTTACACCCGTGGCTCGCCTTTAATTTTCTCTCCTCCCTCCTCTTTGCTGGGGCTTGTCAATTTGTCTTTTCTATATATAATAGAGTTAAACCGTTAAGGAAATTTCTAATAATTGCGTTTTGTTGGATTGCTTCAAACGGCGTCTGCAAAACGCGACGTTAATTACTACCTTTACCATAACCCC
>CACXSS010000393.1 GCA_902770245.1 uncultured Planctomycetota bacterium
TTTGCCTTCGACGGCTATGCGCGCCAGGAGTTCTGAAACTTCCTGCGGCGTGAAGAATTCTCCGCCTGACTTCCCGGCGTTGCTGGCGTACATGGTCATGAGATATTCGTATGTGTCGCCAAATAAATCAATGGAATGATCTGTGAGATTTCCCAGTTTCAGCGATGCGATCGCTTCCATGATATTAGCTAATCGCTGATTGCGTTTTTCAACCGTTGGTCCCAGCTTTTTGTTGTTGACGTCTACGTCGTCAAAAAGCCCTTTAAAATCGTCTTCGCTGTCTTGTCCTTTAGCGGAGTTTTCAATGTTTTTGAATATGTTGCTGAGAGTAACATTCAAATCCGGATTCTTTTTCGCTCTTCTGGCGACGTTCTCAAACAGCTCTGACGGGAGAATATAGAACCCCATTTCCGGGAGCGTATCTTTTCGACCCAGTTCCGCTTCGGCGTCGGAGAGTTCCGCGTCTGTCCATCGTTCCTCTTCCTGGTTGATATACATCGTCAGGTGCTCGGACAGATACCGATAAAACAGCATCCCCAGCACGTAAGCCTTGAAGTCCCAACCGTCTACGCTCCCCCGCAACTCGTTGGCAATCTGCCAGATGGTTCGGAACAGCTCCGTTTTTTCCTGTTCTCTGGTCATATTCGAAATCCATTTCCGTTAATTGCTTTCTTCCTTGAAACGCATAGTAACGCTTATAGGTTTTTTCGACAATGAGAAAAGCGCGCCTTGAGTGAAAACTATATAATATAAGAGAAAAAGAAAGATTTTTCTCTGACCCTTGTTAATATATGAATAAGCGATTATCCCCCTTCGGATCGCGAGCGATAGCTCGCTTCCTTCTTTCCCTTCCCTCTTTCGACTTTTTTTCTTCCGAGTGGAAGAGTTTTTTTCTTCGGCGAGCTGGCGCTCGCGATCCGGAAAGGCTTTCGGCTTCGTCTCAGGGATTGTATGGGACGATGTGCAAATCTTTTTCCCCGTCCCTCTTGTCAGGCGTCTGATTTATGACTATAATATAAATTATGAACAATCAAATATCCCTTTTGGAATCCAATATCGGCAAAGCGCTGCTGGGCAAGGCGGATAAAATTCGTCTGGCGGTTGTAACGCTTTTGGCGGACGAGCATTTGCTTATCGAGGACGTGCCGGGCGTTGGCAAGACGCTTCTCGGGCGTGCGCTGGCTCGGTCGATTGACGGCGAGTTCAAACGAATTCAGTTCACGCCGGACTTGCTCCCGTCCGACATAACCGGGGCGGAAGTCTATAATACCGCCACAGGCGAGTTCGCGTTTCAGCCCGGTCCGATTTTCGCCAATATCGTTCTGGCGGACGAGATTAACCGAACGACCCCGCGAACGCAGTCGGCGGCTCTGGAAGCGATGGAAGAGAATCAGGTTACGTCGAACCGGAAAACGTATCCGCTGGAACGGCCGTTTATGGTAATCGCGACGCAAAACCCACAGGAATTCGAGGGCGCGTATCCGCTCCCGGAAAGCCAGCTTGACCGCTTTTTAATGCGGATTTCTTTAGGATATCCCAATCGGGAAATGGAGCTGGACATTCTCAAAACGCATCAAATTGCCAGTCGGGTGGAATCTTTAACCCCGGTTTTGACGGCGTCTGACGTGGTCGCGATGCAGAACGAAGTTTGTAACGTTACAGTGGACGACTCGCTGCAAAACTACATTTTAGACATCGTTTCCGCCACCCGGGAACTGGAAACGCTGCGTCTGGGCGTTTCGCCTCGAGGCGCGCTGGCGCTGTACCGCGCCGCTCAGTCCTGGGCGTACTGCGACGGGCGAAATTACTGCATTCCCGACGACGTACGAACGTTAGCCGTCCCGGTTTTAGCGCACAGAATCATTCCCAAAGGACATCTTCAGGAAAACCGCCGCCAGATAGCAGAACGAATCATTGCTTCCATTCTGGAACAGATCGCTGTGCCATCATAAAATCAGAGAAAATTCTTTAACTGCTTTTATTGTATGGCATTGCAGCGTTTGTTCTGCGCCTTTTTTGGAATAATTAAGACAATAACTAAATGAAGGGGAATTTTGGCGTTGGCGATTGGCGTGAATGATTTTGACGTCCAAAATTCCCTGCTGGAAATAAAAATTTAAAATTTTCCAGAAATTTTCCATCTCCCCCATTGACGTTTTTTTTAATTCTGCTACATTATGCTCCGTTGTTTGCGCGACAGCAAGTCGGCAA
>CACXSS010000394.1:0-1856 GCA_902770245.1 uncultured Planctomycetota bacterium
ATCCGGCTGGGACGGTTCTTCAGCGTCGCATTCATTCTGGACGGAATACAAGTCGCACGAACAGCCGCCGGACGTCAGCGCCAGCTGAACTTCGTTTTTAAGAATCCGCTTTTGGATGGACGGATTTTCCATTGGCGTTAGCTCTAGTCCCCGCGGGGTTTTAACCGTCTTTTCCTTGAGAAAGTTCTCGGGAACGATAATCGTTATGAAGTAACACATAGAATTGCAGCTCCCGCTATTTTGTCGCGGCGTGAATTTTTATGTACATGCGCGTCATGACAGTCCAGAAGAAGCCGTTGAGAATGACCAAGGGGATAAAGCTCAATGCGGCAAGGGCGGCGTCTTCTTTTCTCATCGGAACCCATGGGTTAAATCCAAAGACCATGAAACAAATAATGTGATGCAAAACAATAGCTAACACCAGCATGGGGATATAGGCGAAAACCGCCGCCAGCGATCCCTCGAATATTTTCCAGAGAATCCAGCGCAGTTTCCAAAGCAGTTTCTGGACGGGCTTTTCGTTTTCGACCGTCGTCTGATTTAACAGGTACGCCTGATTCGCGAACTGCATCGCCAGGTACGCCAGGTTGATTAAAAAAGCAATCCCAAACCCGATAACGAAAATATAGAAGGTCGTTATCGCCAGATACGGATTGGAATAGTTTGGATGCAGTTTGTAGACAATCACCAAGCCGATGGCGAAACCGATTGATACTGCGCCGCCGAGCCAAAACGGCAGCAGTTCTTTTGCCGCGGTCAGCCCGGCGGAGAAGGGGTCAATCAAGCGGTTTTCCATCGCGTGAGTATAGACGACGTGACAGATCGCCAGCCCGAAAAACGTCCATGGAAAGACGGAAAGAATCAGACGAACCATTCTCCACGGGTTGTTGAGCAAAGAAACGGAGTAGTAGGCTCGAAGCGTTTGCGTCCAGGAAACCGGCTTTTCCAGATCGTCCGGGTGCGCTCCCCAAATCGCGCAGCCGTCAATAGGAAGCGTTCCGCCAGCTGGCTGCCACAAGTCAAACGACAGGCACAGCGACGTCGCGAAAAACGACAGGAACAGGATTTCCAATCCCAGCAGGACGGTGTAATTTTCTTTTTGCATTGCGTTTTCTATACGAACAAAAGCGCAGCGCGGTTCATAAGTTCTCACATTCTCAAAACTTGGAGAATTTAAGAAGAATAACGAAAGACGTCTGTAAAACAATCGGTCTGCAATAACCAAATGTATCGCAGACCGTTTTAAATTGTACAGCCAGCGTCAAAGGCGAGGCTGTACGTAATTCGTTAAACCGTAACCGGGCGACCCGGAACGGGCTAAACTAGAAGACTTCTTCCATTTTGACAAAGCGTTTTTCTGTCGCAGCCAGCATGGCGGCTTCCAGAACGCGCTGAGTCTGATAGGCGTCGTTGAAGGACGGCAGCGGAACGACGGCTTCTTTTCCAGCCAGGACGTTGCAGATGTCCAGAGCCTGGGAGATGAAGCAGTGTTCGTATCCGATAAGGTGTCCATCGGGCCAGTAGTTGGCAACGTACGGATGGCTTGAGGCGTTGGTGCAGAGAATCGTCGACCAGCCCTGAACGCCTTGCGGCAAGCGGGCGTCATAGTATTCCAGTTCGTTCATGCGTTCAAATGAGAAGCGAAGCGAACCTTTGGTGCCGTTGATTTCGAACGTGTTGTCGTTTTTGTGACCGGTAGCCTGACGAGCGGCTTCGTAGGTTCCGACTGCTCCGTTGGTGTAGCGAACGAGGAACGCGACGGTGTCGTCAACGGTAACGTCTTCGTACTTGTCGCCGGAGTTGGCGCCGGCTTTAATCAGTTCGTCCTGAGAGATTCCCGCGCCGGTCCCGCCAAC
>CACXSS010000394.1:1863-3607 GCA_902770245.1 uncultured Planctomycetota bacterium
ACGCGCCGCAGATTTCTTCGACTTCTACGCCGGCAACGAAACGAGTGATGTCAACGATGTGGGCGTTGAGGTCTCCGTGAGCGCCGGAGCCAGCCAGTTCCTTCTTGAATCGCCAAGCCATCGGGACGTCTTCGCCAGCCCAGTCTTGCAGATAGCGGGCGCGAACGTGAAGAATGCGTCCCAACTCGCCGGATTTAATGAGCTTGTGAGCGAACGCGACAGCCGGAGCGCGGCGATAGTTGAACCAGACGAACGTCGGCAGACCTTTTTCTTCTGCCAGTTTCGCCATCTGACGGGCATCGGAAAGGGTGCCGGCAATCGGCTTTTCGCAAGCGACCGGTTTGCCTGCTTCCAGAGCGGCAACGGCGGGCGGCATGTGCATGAAGTTCGGGGTTACGATATCGACAAGACCGATTTCCGGGTTCGCAATGGTCGCATTCCAGTCGGTGGACGGATTCTGCCAGCCCCAACGTTTGGCAAAGCCTTCGACGTCTTCTCCGGGCAAACCAGCAACGGTGTGCATTACCGGATTAATCGCAGGATTGCAATAACGGTTGACCTGTCCCCACGCGTTGGAGTGAGAGCGTCCCATAAATCCCTGTCCGATAAGTCCTACGTTAATTTCAGCCATGAAATACTCCTCAGTAAAAAAGTCTTTGGGTGAACAATACCGCCTGCGTTATCGAAAAGACCGGAACGCGTCCCGATTCTTTGCTTAACGCCAGCTTTGATTTATTCCTTGTATTTTACATGGTCATCGACGAGTTTGCAAGAGAGGGGGACTGAAAAATCTGAAAATTTTCTCTAATTTTTTAGAACTCTAATATCGGTAGAGAAAATAGATAAAATAGGAATAGCATAGCGTCCCAACGGGACGCAACCCTTGCAACCGGGCGGCTTTAGCCCGTTTCCCCTGTCCCTGACCGTAGGGATGAGGCTAGAGCGACGTCAAGTCGTCGTTTCCTATATCCTTGAGCATTTCTTTTATCTCCGTAACGCCGCGGCGGATGTTTTGAGCGTTTAATAGAAGTTGGGTCAGAGTTTCCCGGTCGTCGTTTTCCATGGCGTCCATGAAAGAGCCAAGATTGCGGACAAAGGCGTTCGCTTCGTCCAGGATAAAATCTTTGTTTGACAGCAGCACGTCCGTCCAGACTGACGGCGAGCCGTTGGCAAGACGTATCATGGATTCCAAGCCGGTAGACGCCATGAGCATAGCCATAGCGTCGCCGGGATCGATGGTACTGGCGAGCGCCGCGGAGACAAGGTGCGGCAGATGGCTGATTTGCGCCGCTGCTGAGTCGTGGAATTCCGATGAAACGGTATCGATTTTAGCGCCCAGGGATCGCCAGAATTTGGCAAGCGCAGTTACGTCTTCCTCGGTCGTGTCATTACAGGGCGTAATGACGGTAATGCAGTTGTCGAAAAGCCGGTCGTCGGCGTTTGCCGCGCCGGAAACCTCTTTCCCCGCCATCGGGTGCGATCCCAAATAGCGGCAGCCGTTTTCCAGAGGATGGTCGTTAAAGAAAGAAACGAGCGTATCCTTGACGCTGCCCAGGTCGGTAATCAGAGCGGAACGTTTGTTTGCCTTTGCCGCTTGCTGGATGTAGTCCGTCATGAACCGAATCGGCGTTGCCAGGACGATTAACTCGGAATCCTGAACGCACTGTTCCAGCGACGTCGCTGCCATCGAAATCGCCCGAACGCGTTCGGCGTCGCGCAGTTCTTTTTCGCTGACGTCCCAGCC
>CACXSS010000395.1 GCA_902770245.1 uncultured Planctomycetota bacterium
AATCTTCGCTCTAACGATTACGTTGCTCTTTGTTGTCGTTTTAACGTCGTGCTCTCCAAATGCTGATAAGAAAGACGAGACTGTCCAAAAAGCAGAATCGCTTTTTGAACAAGGTTGTAACTATCATGACGGCATTGGCGTTCCTGTTAATAAGCTGAAAGCTATAGATTGTTGGCAAAAAGCGGCTGAATTGGGACTTGCAGAGGCTCAATACAATCTGGCTATTTGCTATGAAAAAGGCAATGGCGTTGACAAAGACTTGGAAGAGGCGGTAAAATGGTATCGTAAATCGGCAGAACAAGGATATGCTGAGGCGCAATACCATCTGGGTTGTTGCTATTATGAAGGCGAAGGTGTTGACAAAGATTTGGAAGAGGCTGTTAAATGGTATCGTAAGGCGGCGGAACAGGGAAATGCTGATGCTCAATGCGATCTTGCTACTTGTTATTATCACGGTATCGGTGTTATGTATGATAAATCAGAAGCTGTAAAATTGTGGCAAAAAGCAGCGGAACAAGGGCTTCCGATGGCACAATTTACACTTGGTATAAGATATTATAGTGGCGATGGAATTTCTAAAGATAAATCAGAAGCGATAAAATGGTTCCGCAAGGCGGCGGAGCAAGGAGACGAAGACGCTATTGAAGTTCTTAAAGAACTTGGCGAATGGAACGACAATTGACGCATAGCGTAAAGGGAAAAACCTTTTTGAATTCGCAGAATAGAAACGCTTTGGCTGCGAAAGAGATTTTTGGAGGCTTCCGCATTTCCTTGACGGCAGAGCCGTCAAGAAGGACTCCGAGGGCGGAGTCCATCCGAGGAAGGTTTCGGTTTCGTCGTTTGGGTATGCACGCTTCAAGCAAAGCGTAACTGCAATCATTTTGTTATTATTCCGGGGGCTTACGCACCCCGGCTCGCCAACCTCCTTCCATTTCTTTGCGGACTTTGCGTTCTTTGCGTGAGATTTCTTTGGCGGACAGAATGTCCGCGAACCCGCAGGTCGGGTGGGCTTTCCACGTTCAAAAGGTTTCTGGAAGCTTCCGCCGCAAAGCGACCAACGGGAGCGGCGCCTCGCCGCCTCCTCACTCCTCACTCCTAACTCCTAACTCTATCCAACATCGACTTTTCCAGAATAACGCCAAAAAATTTGTTCCTCCCTCTTGACCCAGGCTTTTCTATCGGATACAATAAAGGCATTATGAAACAGATTCAAATCAATAACACTACTGTCGAGGCGGTTAAGGGCGACATTGTCAAGCAGGAAATTGACGCCATTGTCAACGCTGCCAACTCGCATTTAATGGGCGGCGGGGGCGTCGACGGAGCGATTCACGCTGCCGGCGGGCCGGAAATCATGGCGGATACAGACCGGCGGTATCCGGCGGGATGCCTGACGGGTTCCGCGGTAGCGTCGACGGCAGGGCGGCTGAAAGCGAAATGCGTTATTCACGCGGTCGCGCCCCGGTACTCGTCTAATCCCGTCTGCGCTGAACTGCTCTATAAGGCGTATTATAATTCGCTCATCGTTGCGGTCAGGAATAACTGTACAAGCGTCGCGTTTCCGTCTTTGGGAACCGGGGCGTATCGCTATCCGTTGGGAGAAGCCGCGCCGATTGCCCTCAAAGCCGTTCGAGACTTTCTTCAGAAACACGACTCGATTACTCTGATTCGTTTCGTCCTGTTTGACGACAAGACCCTTTCCGCTTTTGAAAAAGAACTGACTCAATGAACATTCGACAACTTATTTACACGGCGGCGTTTGCCGCGATTGCAATTGTTACATCCGTTTCAGCGCAGGCGCAGGAGAACAACGCTGCTCTGCAATGGACGGTTCAGCAGGACTTCCTTCCCGAAGCGGTTGCGCGCCCGTTTTTTGGCGTTATTGGCAAGACAAACGCGGCGCCGGGAGATATGGAGAAAGTCGCGCTGGTTATGGGCGGCTCTTATTTTGACGCTCCTGTTGCAGACGGCGGAAAAAAGCGGTATTCTCAAACCGTTTCCCAGCTCGTTCAGGAAACCGCCGACGGGAAAACCGCTTGGAAAGCGAAGGCGATTAAGGTTCTGGTTGACGGAAAAGAATCGCCAGACGGGTTGCCGGAACCAATTGCGGAGGGAATAACCGTAGCGTTCGATTCGTATTTGCTGCTCTGCGGCGGAGCGAACGAAAACGGGGAATCGACAAAAGTCTGGAAAGCGATTTACAACGTCAAAACGGACAGCGTTGAATTGACGTCCATGCCAGATCTGCCTGCGCCGTGTTCAATG
>CACXSS010000396.1:0-1626 GCA_902770245.1 uncultured Planctomycetota bacterium
ATTTTTGCCGGCTGCGCCGATGGCGTGTCGCGGAGGACAGAAACTTTTGTCGAAAGTTTATACGCTTTCCAATCGTCATTTCCGTTTGAAGCGTAGAGTTCGCCGCCGTTTTTAAATACAGTATTGTTCAGATTGTTATAAAACTTGCCTTCGTTGCGAACCTTGCCGCCGTTGACAATAAACTGAATCGGCGAACTTGTACTGGAATTGGAAACGACGTCCTGAGCGGCAAAGACGAGTTCTCCATTTGCGTTGACGGTTACCGTTTTGGAACGATAATCGCCAAAAACAGTTGTATCTCTGTATGTCCAACCAGTTTTCGCGATAAGCGTTCCTTCATTGACAGTAACGTTGCCGGTGAAATAGTTTTTATTATTAGATAAAGTCATTGTCCCCTTGCCCGCTTTAATAACAGAACCGTGAGCGGATCCATTATTGCTGTCAGCCAGGAGAGCGGAAACCGTCAAGGTAGAACCCTGAGCGACGTCAAACGTAACGCCTGCTTCTCTTCCGTTGCGAAGCCCTCGAGGAACAATGCCCAAGTTACTGGTTGAACTTATCGTCGCGTTTCCTTGTGTTACATAAACGTCGCCGTTAATAATTGTTTTCCAGTTGGATTCTCCGCCCTTTTCAGCAAACGTTCCGCCGTTTTTGAGTTCAATATCTCCGTATGTTGTTAATTGATTAGTAGCAGTCGCAATCGTTCCTCCGTCAGCGATTAGCCGGAATTTTGGGTATGCGTCGGCTCCGCCGAAGACGTCAATGCCAGCGTTTGACGATTCGGTTGTCAGCGTCGCGCCGCTATGAATCGTGATTTTACGTCCGGCAAGAGAAGGGTTGCCCAACGCTGTTGCCGTATTGACCGTACCGCCGACTTTGGCGTTGTATGCCATTACGACCGTTCCACCCCGGATGTCGATATCGCCGTTAAACGTGTTACCGGCGGCAAGCTTTAACGTTCCAGCGCCGGTTTTGGTAAAGGACCCGATTTTCCCGGTTCCGTTAGTATTCGCCAGAACCGCTGTAATAATAAGGTCAGGATCGGCGGACTTGGTAATATCCGCAACGTTGAACGTGTTGCCGAACGGGCAGATAGTCGCATTCGTTCGAGCGTCTCCTGTTGCTGAACTGGCAACTTCAAAGACGACTGGAGCTTCTGCTGTCGTTCCGTCGCCGGAGAACGCAATGTTCGTAATCCCGGTCAGCATGAACGCCTTCCAGTCTCTGTTGCCGTTAGCTGCAACTATCTTCGCGCCGTTTTTGAACGTTGCATCCTTAAGATTGTTGAATACTGCCGCATTGTTTGTAACAATTGCGTTGTCAACAACGATGGAGTTCTTAGGAAAATCGTCAGCCGTGCCAAAAACGTCTTGAATACTAAACGTTACAGTTCCGCCATTGACATGAAGTGTACCTTCATGATTCGTGCTCTTGACAGTAAGAAACAGATTGCCGGTTCCGGATTTGACTAAATCGCCTTTGCCGGCAAAAGCTCCTGTAGGTCGAACGCTGCCGGGCGTATTAAACGTTAAAGCGCTGTTTTCTCCAAGATTAATCGCTCCTGTAGTTTGAATATCGCCGGAAGTATTAATCGTAAAAGCGCTGCCGGAGTTAAGAGTGATCGCG
>CACXSS010000396.1:1633-2529 GCA_902770245.1 uncultured Planctomycetota bacterium
CTGCAGCTCGGACAATGTCACCAGCGTTA
This sequence comes from uncultured Planctomycetota bacterium, assembly GCA_902770245.1. GTDB lineage: Bacteria > Planctomycetota > Planctomycetia > Pirellulales > Thermoguttaceae > RUG11551. Next base: position 1,663 of record CACXSS010000396.1, read on the forward strand.
AACGTTGCTGTGCTGTTAGCGCCAAGAGTAACAGTTCCTGCAGTTTGAACAGAGCCTGTAGTATCAATCGTTAAAGCGCTGTTGGCGTCAAGATTTACAGCGCCGATAACTCGCATGTCGTCAGAGGAATTAAACGCCAATTTGCTGTTCGTTCCAAGATTGACGTTTTTAAGACTAATTTTTTCTGACGAATTGAGGGTTGTCGTTCCCGTTCCGGAAGTGGAAATGGAACCGCTGTCGAATCCGACCCGGTTTTTCTCAACGGAGGCGTCGGAATCGGAAGCAATCGCCAGCGTACCGCCGCCCAAAACGAAAGTTCGATTGACGCTGTTAAGCTGATCTGCCGTGGCGGTAAGAGTCGAAGCGGTTGTCGTACCGCCGACGTAAATTCCCAGCGGAACGGTTGTCATATCGTTGAGATTGGCGGAAGAAGAACTAAACCACGTTGTTTTTGACGGAGCGCTGTCAGCAAGATTATTCATTACATAACCGTGTCCTGTCGCCAGCTGTCCTTCATAGAAAGTTTGTTCGCTGGATTCCAAAACGCGATTGAAAACCATAACGTCGCCGTTAGTACCGTTAATAACCGTGGCGCCTGTTACAGTATCCGGCTTAACAATCCCGCTGATTCGGTCAACCGTCGTTCCTGACTTCCACCAGTTTGTCAAGCCGGTTACTTTGGACGCTGAAACCGTAATAATTTGAGCCTGTTCCAACGCCTCATTGTAAACAGCCGCATTGTCAATAGAACCGTAAAGCGTTTCCGTATTATTATTAACAGTATTTCCAACTGTAAAGAATCGATTCTCTTCGCTTCTATCGCCATTCGCATTCCTCGTGCCAATTAGCTGTCCATTGAGGTAAAGG
>CACXSS010000397.1:0-1561 GCA_902770245.1 uncultured Planctomycetota bacterium
GGTGGAATGATACGTATCGTTTCCGAAATCGTCAAACAGGTATCCGACGGCGTAATGGCAGCCGAAGCCGTTTCCTAAACGCTGGAAGAGCTGCTGGGATCGCGGTCCGCCGTTAAACGCTTTTTTGGTTGACCCGGCGTGGTTGTCGTTACCGCTGAAGTCCCGGAGAATGCCGACGCCCTGCCAGTATCCGCCGCCGTGAGCGATATAGTCGTATTCGTAGTAGTCGTCTCCGCCGCCTTCAAGCAAGACGCCGATTCCGCCGCCTGCCAGGTCTCTCAGACCGGTTCCCAAGCCCTGTCCCCAGCCTTCGTAACCGGGAGTTTCGTCGTAAGAGTCTGGATAGATGCCGCCGAGGTAGTAGGTGTCGTTTCCGCCGACGTTGTCTAACATTCCGAATCCTTTGGGATGCCCCAGCCCTTGCGCCCACATGGCGGCATGGTAGGAGTCGTTTCCGCCGAGGTCGATTGCCAGGCCGATTCCGCCCAAAGCAGTTCCCTGAACGCGACGAACGCCGCTGTAGGAATCGTCGCCAGCCATGTCCAGGAGAATACCGACGCCGCCCATGGTTGAGCCCTGCGCGACGTGCTGAGCGGAGTATCTGTCGTTCCCTTTGCGGTCAATAAGGCAGGAAACGCCGAGAATTGACGATCCTTGAATGGCGGGCAGCTTGCCGGTGTAGACGTCGTCTCCGTCTTCGTCGATAATCAGAAGAACCGGGCGGTTCATGCTAACCATGCCTTCACGATAGACGTCGTTGCCGCCCAAATCAATAACAGCGCAGAACGCTTGCATTTTTTCCAGATCGTATTCGTTATCGCCTTTTCCGCCGACAAGAATTTTACCCGCGGGGCATTCCATAACCATCAGGATTTCTCCTTTTACGCCAGCAACCTGATTGCGAGGCAGAGGATTGCCGTCTTCATCTTTTTCGACCAGTTCAAGCTTGTCGATGGTTCGGTCGTCCAATTTCAAAAGCTGATCGAGGAAATCCGTTTCAGCAAAGGAGAACATAATTCCCGCTGCATCGTAATAGGCGCCGTAGTCAATCTTTTCAAAATTGAGCAGGAATTGCCGAACCTGATCGGAACGATAGTTAACGGTATGTCCAACGCTGACCTGAATCGTAAACAGGTTGTACAGGTTGGCGTTCATGCTTTTAAGCCATTCCGGTTTAATCGGGGCGACAGCCTGAGCGTGCAGTCCTTTGACTTCTCCCAATCGCTGAGCCAGCAGTTTATAAGCTTCTTCAGCAGACTTGACTCGTTTCGTTTCGCAAAGATTCCCAGCGGGAACGCCCATTTTTTCTCGGGCTTCTTTGAGCATGAATCCGTATCCCTTTGTTCCGCCGTATAGAACGCCGGCGTGAAGTTTTCGAGAAAATTCTTCAGTTTTGCTGGTTGAATGAACTGGATCGAGCAGAAGTTCTTCGTACCATTTATTACGACAGATGCCGTTGTATCCGCCGATTCCGGTTGAACGAGAGCTGGCGACAGTTCGTCCTTTGAGGTAATTGATCCACGTGTTGTATTTTTGCTGAACGCCTGGACGCGCCGCGATT
>CACXSS010000397.1:1572-2591 GCA_902770245.1 uncultured Planctomycetota bacterium
AATCCAGGTATTATATTTTTGCTGAACTCCTTGTCTGGAAACGATTTCAGACGACAGCTCCGATTCCATCGTTTTAACAATTTCGTCCGCCTGCGGGAACCCGAGTTTATAGGAACTTTGCGGCGCTTTGAGCAGCGGGTCGACTTCGTACTCGATTTTTGGAGCGGAGTCAGCCTTTTTTCCTCCGTTTTGAGCGTCTTCCTTATTCTCAGTTTTGGGCTGAGCTAATCCCTTGGCTTCGTAAAGACTTTGCAGTTCTTCCGGAGAGATTGTTTTTCTGACGTTTTCCGGAGTAAACAGATTGCCGGGCAGAGGCGCGTACATCGGGTTGATTGTCATCTGATAACCGCCGGCTCCGACAGCTTCAACCTGAGTTGGACTGCCGTTGTTTCGATCGCGGCGCCACCATTGAGCCATTGCAGACTCGGTTGCGGTTGAAATTATTGTAAATAAAATTGCCAAACACGTTGCTCTTTGAAGCAGATTGGTTTTCGGACTCATAAAAATACCTGGTTTTCTATAAATTCCTGATTTTATTGGAGGAACGTTATTATGGGGATTGACGTATAGTAAAGAAAGGATTAAAATGTCTTCACTTTCAGTCTTAGTATTTTAGCATATAAAATATAAAAGTACAGCCCCGGGTGTATAAATATATTTTATATAATATTTTTTTTTTGACAGATAACCTTGATAATCGACAAAAACCTCCCATTCCCTCTATACAGAGAAATAGCGCTAAACGCAGAATTCGCCCAAACGTTACAAACGCTTCGGGACGGCAAGTCCGTGTCTATAGACGGAACGTCCGTTCCGGTCAGCGCCGCTATCGTCGGAACGCTGCTGTCTGAGAGACAAAATTCTAAAAAGAAGCCGGGCGCGGGGGCGTCTGGGCTGAAAAGCCGATTGTCCAAAAACAGCGCGGACGTTGACACTACGGCGTCGGAACCGATTCTGGTTCTCTGTCCGGACGAGACTCAGGCTGACGCCTTCTGTATGGACTTGACGACCTTTTCCGA